>NZ_JAAKGQ010000001.1:0-195690 GCF_011043515.1 Sphingobacterium sp. SGL-16
CCATAATGTATTTTTCTAGACGATTAACAACTATGTCAAGTTCACCAATGAATTGATTTAAATATATACCTATTTCGATATCGTCTTTGAGTCCGTCATAATATCTTAGTTTAAAAGCTTTTTCCAGTACTTCTAAGAAAACAGGGTCAAATTCATTAATCATTTTAAACTCACTCTTTAATAATAGATCTTTTAATTTTTGAAATCTATCAAAGTGATAATTATACCGCTCATCATTATCTAGATTAAACACAATTATTGCTTTTAAGTATTTTTCTACAGCCGTACTCGCAAGCATTAATCCTTGTAATATTAATTGATTATTTAGTAGGAATCTTGCAGCAATATAATCACGATACGCAAGATTAATTAGCGATGAACTGGTATTACATTTTTCAAAGAATGTTTTTGATTTAATCATTTTTCTGTAAAGATGGTCAAAACTCTAGATTAAGTTTTTTTACTTGGTTTAAGTGGTTGAAAATTTAGTTAGAAAATAAAATATATTAATACATTAAGTTAAATCCAAATCATTGTATAATTTTAGAATGAGAGTCAATAACATTGACTTTTTGCAATCTAAAACCGAGACTTCCACATTCACATAACACACGATTCCGAAATATCCTTTTAGTATTACGTTTTTATTAGTTATTAAGTTTTGATATAGAATTTGCTAATCTTCTTTCATTTCCAACTATGGTTGTGTAAAAACGTTGTTCTATTCCAAATATTAAATTTTTTAAATGATTTTCATTTCCTATGCTAAATTGATTGTTCTCTTCTGAAAATTCTAATTCTGGACAATATTCTCTTATATAATTATGAATTTGAACCTTATGTTCCTCTTCTAGGTTATTAAGTGTTTCAATAGCCATTGCAATACGTTTTCTATTTGCAGTATTTACTCGAGATGTTTCGAAGCCATCGCTTAAAGAAATAAACTCACTGTTTAAGAATTGTTCAGTCTCCTCATCAGTAGCTTCTTTGTATAGTTCTATTATTTCAGGAAATATTGATTTTACATCACTTAAATTTTTAAAGTATAATGTATCATTAGATATTTTATAGATTGCATCTGGGACTGATTTAATAATTAATATTGGATGGTCTGTTTTGATTTCCGGTTCACCACTTAATGAAATCCATTTTTTTGTAATTATATTACTATAAACAAATTTTTGAAAACAGAAGTAATCATCTTGAAAAGCGCAAAAATATTTAACAAGATTATATTGCAAATTTCCAATTTGGTGATGTTCAGCACTATTAAAATCTTGAGTTAATAAGGGGATGGAGTAGTTTGATTGATTGAAATTTTCAATTCCAAACCATTCGTCTTCTTCAAGTTTGTAGTTTGTATCAAATACTTTGATATTTTCTAAATCATCAGGTATCTCATATATTTTTTGATCTTGTGATAATATTGAAAAGAATGTATTATTAGTTCTTTTCTTTTTAGCTATTAGGTAATTCATAATTATATACTTTTGTCTATAAATGTGAAATTATTAATTCTTTTGAGGCTTGGAAATTCTACATCATCGATTTTTGTTATCTGATTTTTAGAGATAATAAACAACTTTGCTTTGTTACTAGTTGAAACATTATAAAAGTGATATCCAAATATTAAAAATAATGGATTAAAGTAAAGTGTTTGGGAGAGGAAAGTGAATACAAACAATATAAAAAAAACGAATAAAAGAGTATCACAATTATTTACGCTCAATGCAACAAAAAAATAACCTAAATAGCTTGGTAAAAATGCATTGTTGGCATTTTCTATTTCAGTAATCGTTCCTTTACTAATATTTGCGTTCCCGAGATATTTTGAAATGAAAAGACTTAAAAATGTTAATATTATTGGAATTGCAAAATATGCTATATAGGATGCATAATTAGGTAGAATATTTAGTTTTTCGTGTAAGCTATTTAAAGTGATTTCATCTTTAATCAAAAAAATTACTAGAATTAAAGAGGTCGCATTAAAAGTTAATAATGTTCTATAGAGAAAGTTCATTTGAATGTTTTTTTTTTAAATTGCTTATTCTCACAATCCTAAGGTGAATATATACATTATAATTTGAATAAGTAATGATTTTGGTCACATGTTTTATCTGCTTAGTGTTGATAATAAGTAGCTTTTGCGATTTTGTAAGTAGTTCATTGCTTTTATATATATCAATTTTTAATAGTATTCTCGCTATGACTTAATTCTTTAAATGAGGAATTTATACTAATTTTCAAAATAAACCAACAAATTCCAAAGTGAATTAATTCTTATAAAAGCAATTTATAAGTTTTGAAGTTTGTCTTAAAACGAATAGTCAATCATAATTAGTTTAGTTTATTTTCAGACTACTTAACAAAAATTTTTCAAGTATATTTCTTCATTCTAATTGTTCCTTATTAAAGGGTTGTAATTTTAGTAGAGAGGAGCTGAAGTTATTTCATTTAATTTTACACAAAGTTACTTCGCCAGATTGACGCGCTCCAGCGTTTCTGGCGTACGCACCCAATAAAATAAATAATAAAATGGGTATCCGTTCTTCTTGAGAACGGAGCCTCCACACTGCGTTCATTTTTTTACTTATTTTCTTTTGCTTGGTCAATTTTTTGTCTCGTAGGGAGCTGGTGTTAATTAATTTTTTCACCTTAAAGCGTTAGACTATGCAAACTTTTTTAGATTTTAAAGAACTCCTAGAGACCAATGAAAACATTATTGTAAATGAATTAAGCCTGTCTTATAAAAGAGCTATTGAATTAAATGATCATCAATTTAAAATGTTGAATAGTTCAACTAAAGTAAGCAACTTACTCCGAGAAATATGGGAAACGAATCAAATAGAAGTTCGTGAAAGCTTTTATTTACTATGTTTCTCTTCTGGATTAGATCTAGTGGGTTATCAAAAGATTTCAGAAGGAGGCTTGGATGCTGTAATTGTTGATATACGATTACTGTTCTCTATAGCTCTATTATCCAGAGCTACTTCAATAGTTGTAGCACATAATCATCCATCAGGAACTTTAAAGCCAAGTGAAGCAGATAAAATTCTTACCCAAAGAATTGTTCAAGCAGGCGAATTATTGTCTGTAAATGTGAACGATCATATTATACTAACAAATACGAGTTATTACTCATTTAGAGATGAAGGGCTTTTATAGTCCTTTAACTTGTATACTATATGTGTTTCACCCTACATATTTTCTTAATATGTAGGGTGATTTTTTTTGAATGTACTTATGCTATTATTGCATAAGTTCAAACATATATGAACTTTTCATTTTATACCAAGTTCCCCAGATTGTTAAATACTGCTAAATTTAATATGCATCATGAGAATAGTTATTTAATTAAATGGAGTAATTTATAGTATATAAGATTGTTAAGTTGGTTTAATTAAAGCTTAACTGTTGTGTTTTTTTGATGTATTTGAAACTAAAATAAATCTATACCAACATGCTCACCTTGTAAAATATCCCTTTTCGAACTTCTGAATTTTGAACTCAATAAAAGATATGTTCTTTGACATTGAGGGATGAAGCATTTCTGCTTTTTAAACAGAAATTATAGTGCAGTCGAACTAAACATCGATGAACCATAGGCAGCCGGTTTCGGCAGGTATGTAGATACCTACGTGAGTATTCCCAAAGCAGATATTTAAAAGATTACTGCAATCTGCAGTATTTAAATGATAGCAATATAAGGGAGGCTCTCGTGGTAGAGTACTCCCTTTTATAGGTAAAAGGGATTTGTTTTCCTTTTGTTAATCATCTTACCTTCTAAAAATAAGCAATATGGTATCATGGAATAATGCTACTCAAATCAAAGAGCAAATAGCATTGGTCGAGCTGTTGGCCAAATTGGGACATCATCCTGAGTATCGCTCAGGAAAAGAATTATATTATATAAGTATGCTTCGCAAGGAACAATCAGCTTCTTTTTGTATAGATGACAATCTTGGGGTTTGGTATGATCATGGTGGCGCAAATTCTTCTGGAATCAAAGGAGGAAATATTATAGACTTTGGTTTAGCATTTTGGTATCCCATGCCATTAAAAGATGTATTAACTAAAATAGCAGGAGTTATGGATATTCCATTCACTGAAATAACTGATATAGATTCAAAAGTGAGACGTCCAAGATTTAAAGCTGCTAAGGTATCCAATTATGATATTGAAACAATTAAAGAATTGGATAATCATCCAGCCATCACGCGTTATTTGAAAAGTAGAGGTATATGGGAAGTTGCAAGCTCTCATATCAAAGAAGTTTATTACACCATAAAATCAGGACCTAAAGCTGGAAGACAGTTTTTTTCAGCTGGATGGCAAAATGATAATGGAGGGTGGGAGTTACGTAATAGGATAGTTGAGCGTGATTTTAAATCTTGTTTAGGAAAAAAGGGTATTACAACCCTACCAGGATGTAAAGAAGCAGTATCCATATTTGAAGGATTTTTAGACTATTTAAGCTGGAAAATGGATAATCCCCATGCTCCCGATAGTATTGTAGTTTTAAACTCTGTTAGCCTTATGGAATCTGCTGTAAATAAGTTGAATGGGTATTTTAACGTAAATGTTTACTTTGATAATGATAACGCCGGTAAAGCGGCATTATTGAGTTTGAAAAATGTAATTCCTAATGCTGTAGATCGTTCTTATACCTATGCTAAATACAAAGATTATAATGAATTGTTGCTAGCTAAGCAAAATAAGAATCTCTTGTTTGAGGAAGCTAATATCTATCAAAAAATGATGGCATACTATAAGCGATAATTAGCTATTTGACTAATCAATTAGCTAGTATATTTACCTATCAATTTCCTATGATATCAACTAATTAGTTAATCGACTAAATAGATAATCAATCAGTGTGTAAGTTGATATATTGATAGTCTAGCTAAATGTGCCATTGATTTGCTAGGTTCTAAATTAGCAGAATAAGCACTACAATACTAAATCATTTTATTAGCCCTTTAGCTAATTGATTAGTTCTTTATTCCATTAGCTGATTTTCTATTCAGCAATGTATTGTAATTAAAAATGCATTGTTCACTTCATTTTTATTCATGTTTTATGGATTTTTTTGTATTAAACCTAAATATTGCATCGGTTTGTTTATGCAGCATGTAGTCAGTTTGTTATGGTGTATTTATGGTGTCAGCCAAACTCTTTGTTTTTAATGCTGCAAGTTGTGTTTTGTGGTACCCCTAAACCTGACTTGCCATCTCAATTCGCTACCATCTCTGGCACCTAATTGCGTGGATAAAAACCTGCGCAACTTGGTTTTATCAATAAGGAATGTAAGAATACAAATAAGCTTATCATGCAAGAGAGAAAGAAAGGGGGAAGGCCAGTATTGTTATCTGAAAAACGTAAACATGTCATTAAGGCGAAGCTAACAGATGCTGAAATTTTAATCCTAAAAGAGCTGGAAAGGGAGGCTTATATGAACAGAGCTGAACTTATTCGAACCTGTCTTTTGGGAGGTAAAGTCGTAACAACTCATTCTCTTGATTTACTAAAATCACTTGATCCTATAGGTATTGAATTAGGAAGAGCAGGGAACAATATTAATCAACTAGCTAGACATGTGAACATGCTCAATAGGCAAAATAAGCTTGACACTGCAATTGTTATTTCTTTTAATTCCTTACTAGCTGATTATACACAAAAGCAAACTGAACTTGAGAAAACTCTTCGGCAGATTTTGAGGAACCTAAGACATCGTTAAAGCGCATATATGATAGTTAAGATTCTCAAGAAGTCTGCAACATTTAAAGCTGTTCGATATAATACGTCTAAAGTTGTTTGTGATCGTGGGGAATTAGTTCTGATTAAAAACTTTGATTTATTGCAGGGAATAGAAAATTTACGTCCACAAGATTATATAAATTACCTAGAGGCTGTATCATCAAGAAGTATGCGCATTAAATTCCCTCAATTTCATGTTGCTATTTCAGCCAAAGGGAGAGCGTATAGTAAAGGTGAACTCTCAACTATTGCACAGCAATGGATGCAGGGGATGGGGTATGGCAAACAGCCCTATATGTTGATATACCATAAAGATACCGGGAATAACCATATTCATATTGTTTCTACTCGGGTAGATAGGCAAGGAAAGAAAATAAATGACTCCTATGAAAAGATTCGTGCCTATCGCATATTAAACCAAATTATGGGGGAAAATGAACACTATTCTTTAGCTAACTATATCCAAATCGCATTAGCATATAATTTTTCAACTCGAGCGCAATTTACCCTATTACTTGAATTGCAAGGGTATGCTTGTGTGCTATCGGAAAATAGCTGTAAAATCAGCAAATATGGTCGCGTAATTGATGAAATTGATTTACACCTAATTGATCAGAAAATAGCTGCAAGTAAAAAGTATCAAGACCGCATAATCCAAATTCGCGCTATACTGCATCGCTATGAAAATAATTACGATAAGACATTAAAATTTCTAGATGATGCATTTAGCTCTGATTTTTCCAATTTTCTGCATGAAAAGTTCGGCATCCAGATACTTTTTCATGCTAAAAACGGACATCAACCCTATGGATATACCCTAATAGATCATACTACAAAAAACGTATTTAAAGGAACCGAAATTAAACCGCTTAAAGAATTTATATCATCGGCAACAAGGAATCATATGGAGACTAACGTAATGGACCAAAATCATATACCTCCAATAGAGAATATTACACAATATGATCATAAACTTTCCCCAGTGCCTAGCAAAATTTCTTGGATAACGCCATGTATAAATGCTGATACGAAAGATGCAGCGATTCCTCTTTCTGATTTTGAAATATCAATTTCAAATGATGTGGATGATGAAGCCTTACATGCTCGCAAAAGAAAAGGTAAACAAAAATTAGGATCAACAAAACGATAAATCATTTATTAAGATACTATGTATGGTCATATTAATAGGAAATCAAAAGGGGGGAGCAGGTAAAAGTACGATTACCCTCTTGCTGGCAAATTATCTCTGTGAGCTCCAGCAGCAAAAAGTTACTGTACTAGATATGGACTATCAGCAATCTGTAGCGTCAAAATATGAGAAAGCAAAAATACTTGATAATGAAGCTCCTTACGAGGTTATTCCTGCTGACTTAAAACACTTTCCCATATTATTAAAAGTACTTCTTAAAAATCCAAAGGAAATAGTGCTAATAGATTTACCTGGAAAAATGGATGACGATGGATTAATACCTGTAATCCTTTCGGGGGACTTAATTCTTAGTCCATTTAACTATGATGAATTTTCTGTAGACTCCACGCTGCTCTTTGCAATGGTAACACGTAAGATAAATAGTCGAGCACCTATATTATTTATCCCTAATCGTATTAAAACAACGGTTCGATATTCAACCCGTCAAGAAGTTGATAAAGTGCTTGCTCAATTTGGAAGGGTTACGGCAGGAATTTCAGATCGTATTGATTTCCAGCGTGTAGATACCTTGCATACTCCAGCTATTCTATTACCTGTTATTCTTCCGCTATTAGAAGAAATATATACAAATTTTATTCAAAAAAGAGAGGATTTATGACTGAAATAAAAACACTTGCCGATCAGTTACGTGATACATTACGCACCACAGATAATAAAGTGCATATTTCCGAAAAGGTAAATAGTAACAAAATATCAACGACTAAGAAGCATAAACCTCCAAATGAAGAACATAAACATATTGTAGACTTCTTTAATGCACTTGAGGAATTCAAACTTGAAGCTACAGAGAAAAGTATGATTAGAGTTGATAAACGTACTATTAATCTACTGAAACGCTTGAAACTAGCTAAAGGCATTGATATGAATCGATTTATCGTATATGCCTTACATCAATATATTAATCAACACCCCTGGCTCCCTAAACATATCCAAGAAATTATTAAAAACACTGACCTATGAACTGGACAAACTTTCTCCTTATGCTCACTTTGTTATACCTAAGTTATTATGGTATTAACTTACTCTATGATGTATTCAAATCTCGGAAACCTGTAAAGGATGCGAATACGGATGAAATATTATTTTTTGATGATGACAATCAACCTCAACTTATTATACCGCCTGAAGAACAATTAGAAATAGATGTTGATGCATCAAATTCTTTACATGATAGCGTGGTTGAAAATGTAGTTGACGAAAACTCAGATAGGCAAATAGAATCTACATCGAATTTTATTCAAACGACAGGTGCCGTAAGTTTAACCGAATTATTCAGCCTAGCAAAAAGTAATTTAATCCATTACACCGGTGAAATTAGTTATTGATGGTTAATGTATGTCGGTCAATAGTTCTATTCTATGCCATATCTTGCTTGTATCTTCCCCTAACCAGTCAGGGACAACCTGGAATTAATGAATTTTATAATGCCAGTAGAGAGATGCATCGCTGGTATTTTTCTCTCTCAGATTTAGTATTAGTTATTGGTGCAATTTCTGGCATCTTAGGCGGATTGCGTATTTATACCAATTGGCAATCTGGTAGACAGCATCATATTGATGCCCAGGTCATGGGCTGGTTTTTTTCCTGTCTTTTTCTCACGCTGATTAGCGTTTACTTACGCGCACTATACGGAATCAGTTAATCCAATTTTATACATCCTTTAATTTTTAACTAATGACAGTAACATCTAAAAAGTTGTTTACTTCCGCTGTGCTTTTGTTTGTCGCAGCTCAAGTTTTATTCGCTCAAACTGGTGGAGGTACTACAGGAATTAATGCGGCCACCTCTTCGCTAACCAGTTATGTTGATCCTGTTTCCACTTTAACACTGGCAATTGGTGCCGTGGTTGGTATAATCGGTGGTGTGCGCGTATACATTAAGTGGAATTCAGGTGATCAGGATATCAATAAAGAGTTAATGGGATGGGGAGGGTCTTGCTTATTTCTCGTATTGGTATCTGTGGTTATCAAAGCATTCTTTGGCGTGTAATGTTACGGCAGTTTTCTATATACAAGGGGTTACAGAAACCCCTTGTTTACCGTGGGTTTAAAGGCAAATTTATTGCTTGGGGAATAGGTTCTCTTATTGCTGGGCTAGTTATTGGTGGGCTGATTGGAGCCCTATCCAGTATGTATTTAGGGGGCTTTATCACACTAGTGACAATAGCAGCAGGACTTAGCTATACATTCCACAAACAAAAAAATGGACTCCACGCTAAGACAAAATCCAAAGGGATATTTATTCATCACGTCAAACTGAAGAAAAATTATGTACAGCACATTTTCTAAATCCACCTTTGAAATGCCTTACGCCGGAATTGATCATTGTAAAGGTGAAGCATTGCTTTATGGTAAAGGAGGTGATTTTTCGGCAATATATAAGCTGAGCAATCCTGTAAAACAATATGCTGCAGATCCGGAGCCTTATAATGCATATCATAACCTATTACTTAATATCATTAAAATTCTAGGTGAGGGATATATCATTCAAAAACAAGATATATTTTCAAGAAAACGCTATCTGAATGAACATGCGAAAGAATACTTGCAATCCAAATATGATGATCACTTTAATGGGCGTGAATACACACAAATAACGACTTACCTGACCATTACAAAACAAGTAAAAAGGAATGCTTTTTATGTACATGATCCCAAAGCATTACATGATTTTACTGTGCAGCTCGATAAATTATTTGATCTTATGAAGGGTAGTGGAATGTTGCCAGAACGACAAAGTGAGAAGCAAATACAGCAGCTCGTGTCTCGGTTATTGGCATTTGATTTTACCGCTGAGAATATCGTGCTGGATAATATTGCTGCTAACGATACTGAGCTTAAAATTGGAGAACGTACACTGAGAAGTATCAGTTTAATAAATACAGATAACATAGATTTACCCGAGTCCGTTAGTAGCTATACGCATAGGAATGATAGTAGAAATTTGCGTGATTTTCCTGTAGACAATTTGTTTTTTTTACACCATGTACCTGACTATAATTGTATCATTTATAACCAGCTTATCGAAATTCCAGCGCAGCAAACTACGCTAAATAAGTTGGAGCTGAAACGTAAGCGTCACTCCGGAGTTCCCGATGCAGCTAATTTACTCTGTGTGGAGGATATTGATAAATTGCTTGTTGATGTTGCTAGAGAAAATCAATTATTAGTCCATGCGCATTTTAATATATTGCTTTGTGCTGAACAAAGTAAAATTGCTAAGTCCGCTAATTTTATTGAAGCTTCTCTATTTCAGCAGGGTATCATACCTTCCCGAAATGCCTACAACCAACTTGAACTTTTTCGTACAGCTTTACCTGGCAATGGCGTTGAACTAAAGAAATACGATTGGTTTTTAACTACTTCAGACGCTGCTCTATGCTTTGTTTTTAAAGAATCCATGCAGATTGATGAAAATTCAGATGTTCTAATTCGTTTTACAGACCGCCAAGGCATACCAATTGGAATAGACCCCGCCGATGAGCCTATGCGAACGGGAAGAATTAACAACAGGTCAAAATTTACCCTAGGGCCATCGGGATCTGGAAAATCATTTTTTATGAATGCCCTTGTCGAGCAATACTGCCGTTATAATATGGATGTTGTTATTGTGGATACCGGTGATAGTTATTCGGGATTATGTAGTTATTATGGCGGTAAATACATCACCTATACCGAAGAAAAACCAATATCAATGAATCCTTTTGCTATTTCGCAAAATGAATTCAACTTGGAGAAAAAGGATTTTTTAAAAACATTAATAGCTCTGATTTGGAAAGGTGCTGACGGGCACTTATCTCAAATTGAAGATACCGTGCTGTCGAATGTATTGTCATCTTACTACTATGATTATTTCTGGTTAGATCCAAGTGCTCAAAATTTAAATCGTCCCGCTAAGCTTGACTTCGATTCTTTTTATACCTATTCAGTTGATAAAATACGTGATATAACGCAACAAGAAGCGATTAGTTTTGACTTAGATGAATACCGCTATGTGCTTAAAAAATTTTATTCTGGTCAAGAATTTGGAACTGTACTTAACGAATCTGCCGATTCATCTTTGTTTACTGAGAAATTTATAGTATTCGAAATTGATAATCTTAAAGAAAACAAAGTTCTTTTTCCCATAGTAACGCTGATCATTATGGACGTGTTTCTGCAGAAAATGCGTCATAGGAAAGATCAGCGTAAAGCATTAATTGTTGAAGAAGCTTGGAAAGCAATAGCCTCACCATTAATGGCTTCCTACCTGCTGTACTTATATAAAACGGTACGGAAATTCTGGGGTGAGGTTATTGTTGTTACGCAAGAATTGGGGGATATATTGGGTAATCCTATTGTTAAAGACTCCATACTTGCCAACTCGGATACCATCTGTCTATTGGATCAAAATAAGTTTCGCGAGAACTATGATGCTATAGCAAAATTGCTATCTATAACTGATACCGAAAAGCGTAAAATTTTTACCATTAATCAGCTTGAAAATAAGGATAAAAGAGGTCGATTTAAAGAGGTGTATATCCGTAGAGGAGCAGTAGGTGAAGTCTATGGTGTGGAAGTATCCATATATCAATACCTCTGTTACACAACTGAAAAGCCTGAAAAAATGGCGGTAGAGTATTACGTGCGAAATCAGGGTAATTATCGGGATGGCCTCAATGCTTTCGTAGCTGATTTACACAAGTCGGGTCTTGATCTTAGTGCCTTCGTTACTAAGGTTAATCAAATAAGTTAATCAAGTAATACAATTTTAACCATTAATCTCTATTGAATATATGCTACGATTGATTTTAATTATTAGCCTATTCAGTCTTACTGTACATAGTAAGGCACAAATTTATATTGATCCAGCTGTAGCTGCTGCGACAGCCTCTCATGCATCAGTTATAAACGGTCAACTAAACTCCAGCAATGAAAACCTTACACTTATACAACGCGCACAGCTAGCTGTAACTGGACAGCTTATTATAGTAAATGATTTGCAGGATAAAATATATACAGGTTTGAGTGAAGTTTCGGCAGTTGTTCGAAATGCATTGGCCATTAAAGATATTACGGAAATCAGTTCTGATATCGTTGAGTATGCTAATAAAGGGCTAACGCTTACTGCTGATAATCCGGCATTGCTGCTTTTTGCGGAACAAGGTGCAAGAGAATTTAAAACTAGAGCGACTAATCTTGCCTTGGAAGTAACTGCTTTTGTGACTCGTGCTGGAAAGGATAACCTAATGGATTCAGGTGAACGTGCTAAGCTATTAAATCGTATTGTAACCGAAATGACTATTCTCCGAGGAGTTGTATATGGCATGTATCGCTCCATGTATTGGGCAAAACAACGCGGCATTTGGAATTCCTTAAATCCATTCGCAGGTTTTATAAATATGGACAAACGTCTTGCCGATGATATTATTCGTAACGCTAAATATCTAAAACAATGAGACAGCTAATTATCCTGTTATTATTTACGTTTTCGATAGCTCAAGTTAAGGGGCAACTGAATGTTCAATTACTGCACCAATTAGTTGGACACAGTAAAGATGAGAACGAGCGCCAAACTACGGCACGCAACCGTCAAGCGATAAACACGGTAAATGAAGAATTAAACAGTTCTAAAATGACCGACCTCAAAGCAAAATATAGCATTTTACAAAGCCGGTTTCAAACGCTTAGTTTCGCTCTTGATGCGACACCAATTGGTCTTCAAGCGGCGCCAATCATTAGTGAAATTGTAAGTTATCAGCAAACTATTATTAAACTAGCAAGCCATGATCCAATACGTATTCAAATGGCTTATCAAACCGAGGTTGATTTGTTGGATAAAGCATACCGGCTTAGTCAATATCTCTACGCTTTAATGTTGAGTATAGGGGATTTAAATCAAATGAAGAAAAGCGATCGTAAGTTGTTATTTGAACATGTGTTGATCGAATTACGTAGGATGGCCGCTACCTCAAGAGGACTTGCCGCAAATATGTATTACGCTAATCGACAGCGCATGCTTGAATTTTTAAATCCATTTTCGGAATATATCAATAAGGATAGGCAGCTGTTAGAACGTATTTTCGCTAAAATAAAGCAGTTCTGATTATGAAAGAGCTTTATTATTTAACACTAACGCTACTTTCCTTCTTACCGTTTATAAGCTATGGGCAAGGGTATGTCACAGTTGTATTTGACAGTAAACATTTAGCTATTGTAGGCGAAAATGGGGTAGTAAGGTCAGCCGCTGAATCATCACATACCAATAATTTAAAGGTGATTAAAAACAGACTTGATGACATAACTATTAATCTCAATTCCGTGGTCTTAGTGCAGGATATCATTTACAGTTCACTAACTGAAGTTGATCAAGCCTTGCGGAGTGGCCTTACGGTTAAACAAATAGTAGCCTTAGGGGCAGAAATTTTTGCAGAATCAAATCTAATGTTAGAAATGGCTAAAGATTCACCTCATCTCTTACTTTTTGCGGAAGAAATTGCACGGCAGTTAAAAAATAGGGGAATAAACTTAGTTGCAGAAGTGTCTGAATTTGTGTTAAAAGAAGGTAGTAACGTGCTGATGGATTTTAGTAAGCGAGATCAATTGCTGCGTAAAATTGTAATTGAACTTCGAGTTATACGTGCGCTGGTATATAGTATGCACAGAGCCATGTACTGGGCAAAAGCACGTGGCGTATTAAGAAGCTTAAATCCATACAGTCAATTTATCTATCAAGACAAACGTATGGTAGAAGACATCATCTATAAAATTAATCAATTAAAGAACTAGTCTATGAAATCAATCGCCTCATTATTATTTTTTATAATAATATGTTCGCTTTCCATTTGTCATGCACAGCCGGTAAAATATCAGACTGATCAACATATAGTAAATCAGCAGGAACGCATGGTTTTTAAGCAGTGGGACAGAAGTAAATTTACACCAACAAAAGGTTTTTTAAGTTTAAATCCTAATTATTGGTTAACCTGGGGATTGCATCCAAATTATCCAAGAACAGATCATAGACCATTAAGTGTAGCAGGCCCACAGTCACAGCGCTTGTTGCTCGTTGCTGCAATGAAAAATACAGAGGAAGCCTATAAATCGCAAACTGATACACTTCGAAATGTTGCACTTCGTGAATACACTGCTTACACTGGTATGCTCTCCGAAATTGATCCACTTTGGCAACTGTATTACCAAAATGAATTTCGACTACTCCTCAACAATATAGATCCTTTGGAAGAGACCTCTTCAACAGTTCGAGATTACTTATCAAAAATTGGATTGCTCAGCTGGTATAGCGAAGAGCGGGATATTCTGCGTCAGCGCTTGCAATTGGCAAGAACAACAAACATGGATAGGGGAGCTAGAATCTTGAGTTATCATCATATACTTCAAGATTATAGACAACTGGATACGAGTTGGGATACTAAAAAGCAAAGAGCGGAATTATACCTGAAGATTAAATTAGTTAGCTCAACTAGCAAGGGGGCAGCCTGGTCATTTGCGCCATCTGCACATAAAAATGATCGACAAATAGCAGATGATATATTACGTAAATCCAAACTTTAATTTTCATATGATAAATATATCTTCCTACTTATCAACTGTAGTTAATCAGCACGTACAAAAAGCTATTGATGTACCGCAATCATTTAAAGATACGTTTAATTTTTTGCAGGGTAATGGTGTATATGATGATACGATGATGTACTTTTTGCGGCAGCTAAAAAATACCATTTGGACTCATTATGATGTTTTCATTGCTGATGCACAGGCGTTAAGCGCCATATTTATGCTTGTTTTTTTTGCTATAAAATCCTATGAGATGATGGCTGGTGATAAGCAGCTCGAAATAATGCCTTTATTGCGACCTTTTGGTTTGGTCATGGTAATCCTCTGGTGGCCAATTTTTACCAAAGTAATTGCCTATCCAACCGATTTAGTCGCATTAAAGACGGAAATGTTATTTAATGAAAGTCAAACTGAAGTGAATAATCTGAGGCTACAACGTGCCAAGCTGATGGTAGATGTCGCAGATCAACTATTAACACTAGAAGCTGAAGCAGAGACAGCTCGAATAGAAGCTGATACATGGTATGAAAAAGCTTGGGAATCTGTAAGGTCTTCTGTTAAAGAAGGATTTGCGGAGGTATGGAACCCTATTGTAGAAATGAGTAACCGACTTAAAGTAGGTTGGCAGCTACTTTTGACTTCATTGCTTGAAACTTTAGCCATCTGGTTATTGCGTATATGTGTATACATCATTTTTATAGTTCAAATTATATACTCTACCATACTGTTGATTCTTGGACCGTTTTCCGTTGCAGCAAGTATATTACCTGCATTTCGTGATTCTTTTAGCACCTGGGTAGCACGCTTCATAGCGGTAAACCTTTATGCTGGAATTGCCTATTTAGTCATGTATATTTCTTCACTATTTCAGCATTACGCCATGGAAGCTGAAATATCTCGTTACCAGCAATTAGTCGATACAACTGGTGCCGGGTTGGAGAAATTAACGGTATTTGCTTCAAATGGTGTGTTGTCTTTTGGAATGGTTATCGGAACTTTTGTAATTGGAGCTTTGACAATGCTAACTGTACCTAGTATTTCTACATGGATAATTTCCACATCCGGAATTTCTTCAGCAGCATCAACCATGGGGCGTGGTTCAGGTGGGCTATCAAGGATAATGGGCAAAATTCTGCGTAAAGGCTTTTAATATAAATTAGTTAAGAATATGATTATAAAGAATATTGAAGCAAAAGTCAAGTTAGCCACATTTCTATCTGCTGGCTGTTTACTTGCAGCTGTGATTATGGTCATCAGTGTATCCTTTTTTGCCTATAGACAGGTAGCCGATGCACGCAAAAGTGTATACATCATGGATGATACCAATATACCGATGTCAGCTAGGCAGACGGATGTGCAAATGAATCGTGAAGCTGAATATAAATCGCATGTAGGGCGTTTTCATAGTTTATTTTTTTCATTAACTCCAGATGATCGCTTTATGGAATACCAAATGAAGCAGGCCATGTATTTGATTGATGAAAGTGGAGCTTTACAATATAATAACCTTAAAGAAAAGGGATATTTTAACTCTATTTTATCCTCAAGTGCGGTATTAACAATACGTACTGATAGTATACATATCGATATACCAAAACGTTATTTCAGGTATTATGGAACCCAAAAAATTGATAGACGTAGCTCTACCATTACCCGTTCACTTGTAACGGAAGGTTATCTGAATGATCTAGAAATACGATCAGACAACAATCCTCATGCTGTACTTATAACCCGTTGGAAGACTATTGAAAATAAAGATATTCAACATGCTCAAAAAAACACATTCTAAAAATGAATTCCGTGATATAAAAAGACCGACTTTTGTACATCGTATTCAAAATATACAAGAGTTAACTAGAAATCTAATTGTTCGCCATCCTTTTTACTCCTTGGCTTGTATGTTTGCCTGTATGTTGATATCTGCTATATTGGCTTTTACAGTGATGCGTGTAAATGAATCAACCAAACTTCCCAAATTTCCTGGTTTAGCAACTCATGGGATAATCAAATCTTCAGCTAATATTATTGATACATATGCTGCTATGGACGAACTTGAAGAATTAAAGCAGCGTATTGCGCTAATTATTCAAAAGGATTCGTTATCACATCTTGACAGTATTCAACTTACCGAAGCATTAAAGCGGTATGAAAAAATACATCGGAATCTTCTACAATGAAATAGTAAGCCCTGAAGGCTGTAATAAATCTCATCTAATTTTTTATAATAACAAAAATTGAATTTGTATGAATATAGATTTCAACAAACCTAGGTATGTTATACCCTTAATTCTGCTTCCTTTTCTTTGTGTATTTTTTTACGTGTACAAAAGTAGTTTCGCAAAAGAGCAAATTCAACAAGCTGGAATGGACTCCATGCAAACTGAACTAGCTGAAGTTTCTGAGCAGGTTCGTAATAGATCCCTATCTGATAAGCTTGATGCGTACAGAAATCAGTTTAAACAAGCTGATGGATACACTGCAATTGGTCATATACAAGAAGAAGAGTTGTTAAAAGAAACACCTAATACTTTGTACAATCAGCAAGAGCGTCATATGCTTGATTCCATAGATCGTGATATGAGGGGGAAATTTACGGATAAAACAAATACATTTCCAGATGCCAATAATAAGAAATTCATTGGTTCAGTAGATCCTCATGAGAAAGCACTACAACAAGCACTCCAAGAGATACATACTCCTCAGCGAACAAATGAAGTTAACCCCAATAAACAACCTGATGCCATGACATTATTTAGGCAACAAATGGCTCTTATCGATAGCATGGGCAAGGCAAATGATCCTGTATATCAAAAAGAGTTACAAAATGTTGAATTAGAGAATAGTATGAAGTCTAATTTGAAGGGTAACTTTGTTTTAAATGTGCGTAAAATAGATGCATCTGCTAAACTTTTTAATACTGTAAAACCTCAAAAGGAACAATCCTTTATAGCAGCTATTGTAGATCAGGATATCAAAGGCTTTGCTGGATCACGTCTTCGAATACGACTACTAGACGACATGATGGTTGGAAATTATTTGATTCAAAAAGGTGCCTATATCTATGCACAAATTTCTGGCTTCACAGGTCAGCGTGTAACTTTAACAGTTAGCTCTATTATGAATGGGCAACATATTCTTCCTGTCAAACTAACCGTATACGACCTAGATGGATTACCTGGGTTATATGTACCCGCATCTGCATTTAGGGAATTTAGCAAAGATCTGGGAAGCACTACCAGTCAGGGAATCACGATGCAACAATCCGCTGAAAACAATAGTCAACTGGTCATGAGTATGTTGCAGAAAATATTTCAATCAACTACAACAGCAGTCAATAAAATGATTCGCCAAAATAAAGCTAAAATAAAGTACAATACCATGGTATATCTAGTTGATCCTGAACAATTACGCCTAGATCATTAGTGCTATTTGTTTACTTCATAAATTAACTTCTAATCCCTTACAAATGAAAGTATTATTTTTAATAGTATCACTGTACTTTACAGTGACTATAAACCTTTTGGCCCAAAATAAGGCTGCCACGTACCGAGAAAATCTAACTAATATTGTGATTGATAATAAAACGTCATTGCATATTATTTCACCAGAACCTATACGATATGTAGATATTTCAACTCACAAACTTGTAGGTGACCTGCCTGAAAGTCATGTAGTGCGGTTAAAATTAGTTCATGATTCTTTAGATACACAGGAGAATAATGTAGCTGACCTTGGGGTCGTTACTATTGTTGGCGAAAGTTTTATAGCACAATATAATCTCAGTTATTTGAATACAATTGCGCAGTATAATGCTGTAGCAAGCTTTGATATTTTACCACATCATACTAAACCCATAACAAATCTGCCTGAGATAACGACTAAAGAGCTGCATCAGCATGCATTGTCTATACTCAATAAGCGAAAATCTGAACCTATTCGTCAAAGCAATAATTATGGAATTCGTGCAGAACTCGGCGCAATTTATACTGTAGGAGATCTCGTATTGCTGGATATAACCTATTATAATGCTACAAAACTGAGTTATGATATGGATGAGTTACGTTTTAAAATTGAAGACAAGAAAATTACTAAAGCGACGAATGTACAGTCAATTGAAATAAAACCAATATGGCAACTCTATCCGCATAAGGCTTTTAAAAAGCAGCATAGAAATATATATGTGTTCAAAAAAGTAACATTTCCAGACAATAAAATTCTGCATATTGAATTATCTGAAAAGCAGATTTCCGGAAGGACCATAACACTAAAAATTAAATATCGGGATATTCTTCAGGCCGATACGTTTTAAGTAAGGAATATTTCTCATGGAAGAAAGCAAAGAACAACAATCCCTGCACCGCTTTCTACAATTTGCTATTTATCTCTCGGTGGCCTTAGATATATTATTGTTTGTATATTCCGAAAAACTTGTGGAAGCTAAGGTAGCTGAACGATATGGCTTAAGTGTTTTTTTGCAAAGTATGGCGAGAATAACTATCTATCATTTTCCGCTATACAGTAAACTCTTTACCCTGATTTTAATCTGTTTAGTCACTATAGGTACATTGAGTCGAAAGCAAAGGGATTTAAATATTAAAAATGCCATTATCTTTCCCTTGTGCCTTGGTCTTATATTGCTTAGTGCTAGTCTTTTCTTCTATGATAGGCCTGCTCGGTTCATTATTCTGTTTACGAGTTGGTTTGATATCGCATATATAACATGTAGTTTTCTTGGTGTACTCTTACTGCATCTAGCTATGGACAATATCTCAAAGATTATTAGTTCCAAATTAGGCAAAGATAAATGGAATGTTGAAGGAGAGTCTTTTATGCAGGCTACCAAACCTAAAATCACATCTTATGCCGTGAATATTCCTATGCTTTTTTATTACAAAAATAAGGTGAGAAAAGGATTCATAGTCTTAGAAAATGTATTTAGAGGTACTTTACTGATAGGTACACCAGGTAGTGGAAAAAGTTTTGGCGTGGTCATGCCTATTATCCGACAGTTTGTGGCATTGGAGTTTACACTTTGTATTTATGATTTCAAGTTTCCAGATTTAGGTAAAGTTGCTTATTACCATTACCTGTTAGCTAAAAAACAGGGGAAATGTCAAAACTATGGTTTTCATGTTATCAACTTGACTGAGCCTGAAAAAAGTAGACGAATAAATCCTTGGAAATCTGAATACATTCGCACATTAGCAGATGCCTCAGAAACAGCTGAAGCATTAGTAGAAGCCATGAAGAAAGGAGACAAAGGAGGAGGAAGTGATCAATTCTTTACCCAATCTGCTATTAATTTTCTGGCTTCCTGCATTTACTTTTTTAGTAAACACAAATCAGGTCGTTATTCCAGCTTTCCACATGTATTGGCTTTTCTTAATCGCTCTTATGAAGAGATATTTACCGTATTATTTAGTAATAAGGAGTTGGAATCCCTACTTTCACCTTTTATGACTGCCTTTAAAGCCAAAGCTTTTGATCAGCTCGAAGGGCAGGTCGGCACTTTGAAAATATTTATTAGCCGGCTAGCGACCAAGGAAACATTTTGGGTATTTTCAGGAGAAGACTTTAATCTAAAGATCAGTAATCCTACAGATCCATCTATATTAATTTTAGCAAACGATCCTAACACGCAAAGTATAAATTCGGCTTGTTATTCCGTAATATTAAACCGTATTACTAGGCTTGTAAACTCCAGAGGAAATAAACCTGTAGGATTGATAATTGATGAGGCGCCAACATTATACGCTCACAAAATAGAAAATTTAATAGCTCAAGCCCGATCAAACTTAACGGCTGTACTTCTTGGTTTACAAGAATTACCTCAGTTTCAACAGCAATACGGTAAAGAAACAGCAACAACCATTGCTTCTGTCGTTGGTAATGTGCTATCGGGTTCCGTTCGCAACAAGGAAACGCTAGATTGGCTTGAACGAATTTTTGGTAAGGTCAAGCAAATTAATGAAAGTTTATCTATAGATAGAACTAAAACCTCTTTATCAATTAGTGAAAAATTAGAACCCTTAATTCCATCGGGAAAAATAGCTTCTTTAAAATCAGGAGAAATGGTAGGAATTCTTGCTTCGGATGCTGTAGAAAAGTATACCGGCCAGTACAACACTTCCGCAATTAACTGTCGTATAAACCTTGATATGGAAGCCATAAAAGAAGAAGAACAAGCCTATAGGGATTTACCTGTTTACTATGATTTTGCTGGTAGACATGATGAGGTGTTACTCCATAATTTCTATAAAATAAATAGCGATGTGCTAGAAATAGTTTCAGGACTAAAAACAGTTAAATAGAGATTTTAATTGAGTCTTTTCAAAACAATTATAGTAAAACAACTTAAAGAAATATTTAGGAAATGAGTAGAAAAATAAGCTTATTTATGATAACGCTAATTCTAATCAATACTGAATACCTATACCCACAAACCAACGTATATCTATCTAATAAATTTATACAGGTTATATTACAACATATAACTGTACGTGATTTAGTTGAAGAAAATACCGTTTTCTCGAAATCTGTAATTCAATCGCCGTTAACCAGACCTAAAACAACTTCGCTTTTTGGTTGGCGAAAGCATCCGGTAACGGGTCAGTATGGTTTTCATCAGGGGGTTGACCTAGTATCAGAAGATAAGATTGTACGAAATATATTGGATGGAGTAGTCAGTACATCAGGTTATCATACTTATTTAGGTAATTACGTCCGAGTGAATCACGGTAAACTCCAATCAGTTTATGGTCATCTTTCTTTTATAACAGTTCAAGAAGGGCAATCAATTTTGAGTGGATATCCTATTGGAATTATTGGTAATACTGGACGTGTTACAGGGGAACATTTGCATTTTGGGTTGATGTACAATGGTATATACATTGATCCCTGGCAGTTTTTACAATCATTAACAAACAACAATAGTAAATAAATTAGTCTATAAATGGATAAATTATTTAATGAACAGGATATTCCGTTAGCTGAATTGGGCAAATTAGGATTGCTAAATAACGGTAAACCAAGCTTGTCCTCAGAAGATTTAGAATCTCTCTTGTCGGGACATCGTACTAATTTAATCACTTTTGAGGATTTACATGCGGATGGAATCCACATTAATAAGATGGATGCTAAATTGTCTTTGGAAAAATCAGCTGAGGGAGAATTTAAAATACAGATTCACCCTATTTACCGAGAGGCTAAAAAACATCCACTTTTATTGGAATCAGAGGCGGAACAGCTCGAACAAGGAAAATTAACGCATGTGTTGAAAACCTATCAACAGGATAATGGAAAACGTAAGTCCTGGATTATTGAATTTGACCCAGAAACGAATGAATTTATCGCTGCTGACCCTGACAAAATAAAAGTACCAGCAATGATTAATGGCGAGAAGTTAACTGATATGCAGAAAGATCAATACAGAAATGGATCTATCGTGGAGCTCTCAGATGGTACAAAGTTACAACGAAGGGCAAGTAGTAGGAGTGGAGTAACGGCTAACAGGGAAGCCCTCGTGTATTCCCTTGTCCTTGATGGAGGAATATCGTATATGTTACTTCGAAGCTTAAGAAATCTTTTTGGTAGTAAATCTCAACAAAAGGATTATACGGAAGGTTATCAACACGCACTTCGAGATATGCAGCTAAGGCAACGCAATACACCTGTAATTCTTCCTTCGTTTACAGCAAATTCTGGAGAGGAAGTGTATAAAAATCAGAAAAAGGATGCCAGTAATACACAGTTTCGCTAATGCGTTATGATCAACATACACCGCATTGATCCTCGTGTTCTCTTGTATTTTTCTCCGTGGATATCTGTAATTAATGATATACCTATTATGCCTGAAAAAACTGCTGGACTACTAGAAGTTGGTATGGTCAGGCAACATTTCCTTTTTAATACTGCTATAGATATTTTATGTTTCTGTCATTTTCATCAGCATCTGTTAAAAAACAACGGTTCTAATATATTTAGTGCTATTGGTAATAATCCTTGCAGCATTTCTATTTGTCATTATGCAAAGCAATTCATAAAAGTTAAAATCATAACTGTATTCGATAATGATCTCCTAGGAAAAGTTTTAGACTGTAAAGTTGCTTTAGCACTATTAGGCAAGGAAACTCATTTTAAACTTTATCAAGGTAAGCTGCTATTTACTTATAAAAGAAATGAATTTACTGTTGATGAATCTCAGTTTTCACTTAACTATTTTTTCTTATTGACTGGAATACGAACAAATCATCGTACAATAAAGCCTAAAGGAGCTGTTTCATTTTATCAATTATTTGCACAACAATCTATAATATGATACCTGAGCAGTTTAAACAAAATATAAACTTGGAAATCCTTGTCTTTGGATTTCCTGTTCATGTAAACTACAAATTCTATTGGCCTGAAAAGCGTGATGTAAATTCAAAAGACCCCTTAGTGAGTCATATTGAATATCGTTCGGATTCTCGTGTTATCAGTGATACAGGTTATCGGTCTCATTTTTTTTACACGCATGGACTAATAGATACTCAACTTAAAGATATTGAAGAATTAGTAACTGCTATTGCTGAAAAATTAAGTATTGAAAACGGTTATAAACCGCCAATACAAGGACAGATGACTCTTTTTTAAACCTATTTTTTACCCTTTCAATCATACTATCATGAACGAAAACAATTTTGAATATTTAAAGAAAACACTTGATGGATTAGGTTTTGGTTCAAAACTTAATGAAGTGCTGGAACATGCGATTAGACGTGAAATGCCAAGCTTTAGTCTTGGAATTAGCAGCTTACGGAGGCCATTAGATGCCAAAGATAATAACGCTGCTCGAACAGACCATCTTGCTTTTAAACTTAACTTTAATCGTGCAAAAGATACTGATACATATTTCTTAAATAGTTATGATGTCTCCTTGCGAAATGGAAATAATCCTGCAGTAGTATCGCAAAGCTTTGATCTGGCTAGAGATCACCGAATAACAGCACTGCAAGCGCATAAGCTTATGTCGGGTTTAGCGTTAGAAAAAGAAGTGTTCTTACGGTCAAAAGATGATAATCAAGATGCAGCAAAACAACCCGAGAAAGTTAATATGTGGTTTAAATTAAACCTTGATATAACAGATGCTTTCGGTAATCATCCACTACGTACATTCCGTCCAGAATATGGTTATAATTTGACTGAGGCGTTAGCAAAATATCCTATAAAAGAGCTCGATACGCCCGAAAAGATGAAGCAAGCTTTAGAAACTTTGAAAGGTGGAAATTACTTACATGCAGATATATTAATTGGCAAAAAAAATGTACCTGTTTCTATAGTGGCTAATCCTCAAATGAAAACTATCGGCATCTATGATAAGAACATGATGGAGATTCGTGATGAAACAATCTTTCCTGAAAGAGTTTCTAAGCAAAAGATGGTTAATAATCAATCATTAGAATCATCAACTAATAAGAATGCAGTACAGGCTCAGGAGACTACGCCTTGGGAACAGAATCCCGAACATCAGCCTACTCAAAAGAGGTCCAGATAATAGGGAATTATATAATTTATGTCTCTCCAAGTTTTGAATCATACACAAACTAGGAGAGACTTTTTTTATATACAAAATTTCTAAAATAAGCTTTTGTTTTAGCAATCTACTATATCTCCGTTTTACAATCTCCTTTATTCAAAATAATTATGAAAAAAATATTTCAAAAGATTGACCGTATTAGAGGTTCTGGTATGGCCACATTGAATTTAGACTATTCATCTCCTTACTATCATTTAAATGGTAAGCGCTTTCCTGTTGAAAGTATTGCTACACCTGATATAAAATGTCGTGTTACCTTAATTATTGATTCTATTTTAATAGACTTTACTATAAATGAATTACTCTAATTGTTCGATTTCTACTATCGCATATATAATTGATAATGTATATTATAATATACTTTTATAATAATAAATACTATATTTGTATATTATAATATACATTATGGAGGATTTATTTTTACATGTAAACAAACCAAGTGATATTAGAACTCAGATTGGTGAATTCGTTAAATTAATGAGAAGCTCAAAAGGGATATCTCAACATGACCTCGCTTCTGAACTAAATCTTAGTCGATTAACTATTCAAAAAATTGAAAGTGGTAAAAACTTCAATATTGATACCTTACTGCTTATATTTCAGTATTTTGATGTGTTGAATTCCTTGTCGAATTTTATTTCTGAACAAGAAGTGGAATTTAAAGAAATTAAATCATTCTATTAATTATGGCTAAAAATTCAATTATAAAAGTAAGCCTATTCAATGTTGAAATCGGAACCCTAGGTTACGATAAAGAAAATGATATTTCCTATTTTCAATATAATCCAGAGTATTTAAAAAGAGATGATTTAAAGAATATTTTTCCTATTAGAAATATTATTCGCCCTATTGATAAAGTGCAGGTATTTAAAAATTTTAAAGGAGAAACATTTAGATCTCTACCTCCATTTATTGCTGATTCTTTGCCAGATATGTTTGGTAAGATCATATTTAGAGAATGGCTAGAGGCTAATAATCAGGATTTAAAAGATGTAACAGTGCTTGAGCAACTAGCGTATGTAGCAGATAGGGGAATGGGAGGGTTAGAATATAGCCCAGCAAAGGAAATTCCTAAAGGTACAACTATCGATATTTCAGAGATTGTTGAGGTCGTAAAACAAGTCGTTGATGTAAAAGGAAGTTTACAAGGACAAAAACTAGATCACGCTTCTTTATTAAATGTTTTTAAAATTGGTTCCTCGGCAGGAGGTGCTCGCCCAAAAATATTGATATCGCAACATAAAGAGTCTGGAAAAATTATTGCTGGTGATGTAACTTGTTCTGCTGATTATAAACACTATTTAGTAAAATTGGACCTTGATGAAGTTGGTTATAGTCGTGAGACTATTGAATATTGTTATTACCTAACTGCACGTCACTTAGGATTAACAATGATGGATTCGTTATTGATTGAAGGTAAGCATTTTGCAACTGAACGTTTTGATCGCGTAAATGGTCAGAAAAGGCATGTACGTACTGTTTCAGGTTTAACAGGATGGGATTTTAAATCTTTGGATAAATCTTCGTATGAAAATGTATTCGATTTAGCTATCTATTTAAAAATTCCACACAAACAGTTGGAAGAATTATTTTCACGTATGGTATTCAATGTAGTTTTTCATAATACGGATGATCATTTGAAAAATCATAGTTTTATGTATATGCAGGAGACTGATTCATGGGAGTTAAGTCCGTTTTATGATGTAACCTACTCACTTAACCCTTTGATTAATTATACAAATTCGAAACGCGCGCTTTCTATCGGTGGAAAAAGGTCAAGTATAGGCATTTCAGATGTACTTAAATTTGCAGATAAATATACTATTAAAGGCGCTAAAGGAATTGTAGAAAAAATGAATGAAGGAATTTCTTATTGGAATGATGTTGCATTAAAACATAATGTTCCTGACAAAATATTAAATCGAATTGTCAAAGATTTCAATCCAGTAAAATAGCTTATTCTTAGGTTGATTATTATAATTAACTATTAAAATATCATAAATTACTAAAAAAATTAGCAATTTATATCTTCTTATTTTCTTATATTTGCCATTATCAGTTTTATGAAGAATATAAAAGTAATTGAACTTTTTGCAGGTGTTGGAGGATTCCATTTAGGATTAACACAAGCATCAAATAAATTTAAAATAGTTTGGAGCAATCAATGGGAACCGTCAACAAAAAGTCAACCTGCTTCAGAAGTTTATCAATTAAGATTTCCCGACACACAACATTCGAATGAAGATATTGCAGAAGTTATAGCGAATAATTTTGATAATATACCTAATCATGATTTATTAGTTGGTGGATTTCCTTGCCAAGATTATTCTGTAGCTAGCACATTAAGTAGATCAGGTGGTATCGAAGGTAAGAAAGGCGTTTTATGGTGGTCTATATATAACATCTTAAATAAGAAAGGGAAGGATAAACCTAATTACTTGTTTTTAGAGAATGTAGATAGATTATTAAAATCACCAGCTAAGCAAAGAGGTCGTGATTTTGCTATTATGCTTGCCTCATTATCAGATTTAGGATATGCTGTAGAGTGGCGAATTATTAACGCTGCAGAATATGGTTTTCCTCAACGTAGAAGAAGGATTTTTATTACAGCTTATCTTAAGGGTTCTGATATATACAACCAGCTAATCAATACGGATATGAAAGAATGGCTATTATCTGATGGGATAATAGGAGAGGCATTTCCTGCATCAACTGAGTATACAAATATTCGTGAGTTTGAAATTGAGGGAAATTTGGAGGTGGTTACAAACAGTTTTAATTTAAACAAATCAATTGCTGAAAGTCCTTTTGAAAATTCAGGCTTAATGCTAGACAGAAAAGTTTTTACTTTTAAGACTGTTCCTGATTATAACGGATCTTACACTAAATTAGCAGATATTCTTATTTCTGAGGATGAGGTACCAAGTTCATTTTTTATTAAAGAAGAAGATTTGGATAAATGGAATTATTTAAAAGGAGGAAAGTCAGAGCAACGTACGAACAAAGCTAGTGGATTTACGTATAATTATTCAGAGGGTCCAATGATATTTCCTGATGCTTTAGATAGACCTTCTCGTACAATCATTACAGGAGAAGGAGGAGCTTCACCATCAAGATTTAAGCATGTCGTTACTACAAAGTCTGGAAAATTAAGAAGATTAACCCCAATTGAATTGGAACGATTGAACATGTTTCCTGATAACCATACTAAAGAAGCAACAGATATAAAAAGAGCATTTTTTATGGGAAATGCTTTAGTAGTGGGAGTAATTGAAAAAATTGGCAAATCGTTTATAAAAAGAATAAAAGGGGAATAAATCCCCTTTTTTCTTTTTATAAATCTACATCAATACCAATTAACCAAACAGGTACATTAATAACCTTGCTAAAATCTTCTATAATTTTCACCGTTTTATCGTAGGTTACAATTCCATCACTAAGTAATTTTTCTAAATTTCCAGTTGGTACAATATATATTAAACAGTCAATATTATTTAAAACGTCTGCTTTTAATACCTTGAAAAAATCTCGGTAAGCTAACGCCCAATTACCAAATTGTATCTCCCCAACAATTAGAGGGTCATTTTTGCTGCTCTTCGATTTAATAATGTTTTTGCCAAGTTTTTCACGATTAATTATATCATTTGCTAATTCTTTAATATTCATATTTTTAGCAATGAATTTATCCCATCTATTTTTCCCATCATAATATTGCAGGTTACCAAAACATAAATTTCTTAATGATATTAAATTTGACTCGTTATTCAATATTGCGAAGTCAAATCCTCCTATGGCATTTTTCTCACCCGTTGCAAAATAAAATACCCCATTTTCTTCTAAAACCTCTAGATGAATAGTTAAATTATCATTGCTAGATTTTAGATGTTGTCTAATTTTTTTATTTAAATCATCAGCTTTAATAGCTTTTGACTCTATAGTACCGCCTTTCGCTTTCTTGATTCTTGGTTCAATTGAAATAGGAGCATTGAGAACCTTATGAAAATGATGGTAAATTGATTCATTTGCGGAGATTATTTCATAAGCATGATGATGAAAATAATTCTCTTTTATAAATAAATTAAGCTCTTTTTGCTCTAACCACTCTTCTAAATTCATGTCTTATTAAGTTTGTAATTTATTAACAATTGTACAAATTATCAATGAATTAATATTAAAACTCATTTAATATTTTATTATATCATATAAAAGACTGGTACTTTTACTCCTTGCGGAATTTGCAATAATTGTGGTACTCTTCCATTATGATTATTTGTTCGGCCTAATATAAAATTTAATTCATAGAAACCTAATTTTGCCAATACAGCTTCATAAAATCGTTGAAATGGAAGTTTTCTTCCCTGATATCTAGGCATTGGATAATTTAAATCTTCTTGTAATGTAAGCCAAAATAAAAAATTCTTTATCTCATGAGAAAAAAAATCATTATCACACATGATTCCATTTTGGTATATACATTCAAGACTATTAATAATGTTTAAAAAATTTTCCTGATTTGTATTTTTGTAGATATATGATACAATATCAGAATGACTAAAAGCTACCCAATTATCATTTTGTTTATATAATAATTTATAATCCCCATTATTTTTATATCCTGGAAATTCAACTTTTAAATTCCCCATGACAACATATAATTTATTATTACCTAATCCAGAATTGCTGTGCAACTTTGAAAGTTCTTTAATAAATGTAATTCCTTCAGTATAATTCATTTTTATTGATTAATAATTTTTACATTCCTGATGGTATAAACTTTGGTGCTGCTTTACCTATTTCCATACCCCATGGAAAATTCATTGCTGCAAAATATGCAAGAGGCATAGCTGCCCCTAGGTAGTTTGTTTTTGATTCATCTTGTGCAATTTCTCTCCAAAACCATCTATCACCACGATTAGCTTCTTCACAAAGTAATAATCCAACAAATGTTAATGCCAATACTCGAGCATGGAAATTTTCACGTCTTATAGTGATGTATTGATAAGAAGAGTTATTATCTTCAGGAAAATGTCTGTCCACACACTCTACACATATATCAAAATAATCATCTAATGATTTTGGAGTGAAGTTTTTATGCACAATATCACCACTTAGTGTGGATACATCAGGAATATTTCCTAGAATAGTAAACGAACAGTCTTTGAAAAATGGTAATAAATCAAAATTTCTGCTTTTTGCCCAAGTAATCAAATGATTGATGATATCGTCATGACGTGGACTTGTTACAGGTTTATTATTGGAATTAAATAAGGTTAAATATAAATCATGTTCATGCTTTTTATGACCATCACATAAACCACTTCTTCTTGTTCTAAGAAATGTTGCTGTACAACCCAAAAATTGGCATACATTTAAATTCGAATCTCTATTTAATTTTAGATTATTGTCTTTATTTCGTCCCGTAACTAATAAATCTTCGATTTGTATTTTCCATTTAGTTTTAGTTTCTACATAAGAAACATTATTTATTTTTGCCATTAATAGAGAGTAAGATTATTTATAATTTGTTGATGAAGTAATTGCATCCCATCACTTTTTCCACTGCCAATTTTTATTTTCATTAACCCTCCTGGAGTTTCTGAATCATCCTCAAAGGCTTTGGCATATAATCCCTTGATAATTTTGTTCTCTTCACCGGGGTATACTAGATAGGAAGGGACATTGTTGTGGTATTTACTATATGCATATAGTTGTCTTAAGTCATCATCAGATGGGGTTCCATCACTTATGTTTTTCCATTTGGTATCTAATACAGCCACGGGTTTGTTGTTATGACTTATTACAATATCAGGTTTTATTCGTTTTGTATATCTATTTTCTGCCATCCAAAAGTCAATGGAGATTTGTCCAGTCACTTGCATATCCTTATGAATGTTTCTTTGAAGACTTTTCAATACAAACTTTTCCCAAAGCATATTCATGTCAAACATGAGTGCCAATACATTATTACTACCATTGTCCATATCAGGATGATAGTTAAGAAGTATAATTTTGGCAATATCTAGTGCGGATTGATATGCTGCAGTTTTTCTAGTAAGCTTTATTTTATTAAATATTTCTTCTTTAATTTTTATTGTTTTCTGATCTGGAAAATATAACAAAGCATTATGGTATCTCGAAATTAGATGAGGAGCTGTACCCAACTTAAGAATTGTATGCATAGCTAGATATAAAATCTCGTGTAATAAGTGATTTTGGTCATATACACTGTGTTGAATATAAAAACGTTCTTGATGAACACTGTTTTTTGTCACTTGTTTAGCAACCAGAAGCTTACCTTTTAGTGCAGTATAGTTAGATTCGATATTTCTATATTTTTTGATTAGGCCTTGACGTATCAACTTTTCGACTTCACTAATGAATAACTCCAAGTACATATCAAGGATACTGGATTGTTTAAGCTTCAGGTTGGCATGCGTGGGTGCATCTGGTTTCAAAAGTCCTATAGAACGCATCATGTCGATGAGCAAATTACGCCAGTGATTATGATTTGAACTTTTATCAGCTTTGGGCAATATTTCAATAGTTAAGTTGTTGACTTTAAGCACACCTACATATTCACAAAAACGTACACCATTATGCACAAGCGAATAGTAAGGGAAGTCTTTTTCTTTATAGAATAGTTGCAATGCCTTTAGTTGCACATCAGTGAGATTTTTTTCCCCCCGATGTGTATACAAAGCCTCGTGCTCAAACACTGTAATGGTCTTATTACTCACTTATGCTCCTGTTCAATAATAAATCGATAGCTTGTGCAAATGACAATTCTTTTTCTATTCCTTTTAAATGTATTTTCTGTTTCGTAGAGCCTCTATAATCCACAATTTCATACAACCTTTTTTCGTCATATAATTCTCGACTTTCATGATAAAATTCAGCAAATAAAATGTCTTTCGCTTCTTTAGATTTTATGAAACCTACCCCTAAGATCAATCCAATTTTTGCATAATCACCATAGAAGTATTCTTGTAATAAGGGGATGATATTTTTATAAAAAGTATCTTTCAACTCCTCAATGTCTTTACAATCTAAGAAGTAACTATGGCCGATAGCATGATCTCTATCCAATAGTTTTTCGATGCGATTATTGATAGTTGTCAATAATTCACCTAGATTTATATTGTCGATTTGAGCATCTATTTCTTTTTGTTTTCTTATTTCTGCAATCTTTTCTGGCTGTGGTTTCATCTCTTCGAATACGAATCGTCTGCGCAAAGCAGAATCGAGGGCCTCAACACTACGATCGGCAGTATTCATTGTACCGATGATATATAAGTTATTTGGCACGCCAAATTCCTTTTTGCTATAAGGCAATGTTACAGTAAGTTCTTCAGCGTTACCTTTACGTTTATCTTTCTCTATCAATGTGATTAGTTCACCAAATATTTGAGACACATTCCCTCGATTGATTTCGTCAATGATTAAGACTTTAGGTATGTTTCGAGAAGTAGTATTGTTCAACCTTTTAAGTAGATTTGGAATGATGGTATTGTATCCATTGATAAGATATGGTTCAATCTCTGGGTATGCACTTTTAACCTCGTCTGTAAAGTTTATTTTTTCTTTTACTTTATCTGTAGATAGTTCATTCTCTTGTAGGTATTTATATAAACCACGTAACATACGCATAGATATGGGCAAAAGAGTTCCGTTTTTTTTCTTAAGTGTCACCAGTTCACGGGTTACAGATTCTACGATATAACCATTAATATCTTCACCAACATAAAAAGGCAATGTATCCTTACACATTTGCTTGAATATGCCATCTACTATTTTATATCGGATAGGAGAGTTGCTTGATGTAATTCTATCTGTATATGGTTTAATCCCCTCTATAAAATCTTCATAACTGAGACTCTGATGAAAAGTTGTAAATACAATTTGACCATTATCGATATATTTTTCAAAATCTTTTTTGATATCTGTACGTTTTTTTCCATTAAAATCATAGCCAAGAATTTCTAAAGCTTTGTTTATTGTATGGTATGTTTTTCCAGTTCCAGGAGGACCATAAAGGATTTGGTTAAGAGGGAATATACTCATAATAGCGCTATTTTTTTTGTCGGTAGAAGAATCTTTAAACTTGATTGTTTTAATATTTTCGGGTTCAATTTTTATAGGGCTAACATTTACTTGAGTCGGAGCTTTCGAATTATAGAAACTAAATTGATTAATGTCAATTGGTTCTATTTTTTGAAAATCTTTCGCTAAAAATATTATACTTGCTGTTCTTTTTCCATCATTATATTTATTGAAATTAGATTGAAAATTGTATATATTATCGCTACTTACTTCATTCCATTGATCTAATTCATTTTGATTTATAGCAAAGTCAATGATTTCTGCTTTATATCTAACCTGATTCTTCGCCTTATAATATAAATTAAAACTTTTGCCATCATTTATTAACTTGCGAAGCTCCTTAATAGTATTTTGTTTTCCAGTTGGTGTTCTGTGGTTCCACAATACTAGACCATCCATAGATTTAGAATCATGTACAAAGTCATCCTGCCATCCAGTATTATCTGCTGCCATCAATCCAATTATTTCATCCTGCCAATCAGATTTAAAAGAATATAGTATCCTTACTATGAAGTGAGTCCTGTTAAGTTCATTTTTGATATCTATTTTCAATTGATTGAAGAATTGAATAATTTCTGATACAAATGTGTCCTTGTTATATTCTTTATTTAATATTTTATTGGATATCTGCTGTCTATGGTCTTCACTAAGTATATTTATTTCAGTACGAGGATTAAGCAAATAGTTACAGGCATTTTGGACAGAATCCGAAGTATACTCCTTCTTTCTAAAGTTAATTAGGTTAGGTATCCAGGCATTCATACGAACACTAGCTCTAGCTATTACTCTTTTGTCTGTATATTCATTTAATAATTCTTTATTCAGAGCCTTAGAATCACAGTATGCTATTATGGTATATAGAAGTATGGCAACTGGGCTAAAGTCTTCTCTATCTTCACATACTTCTTTGAAATTTTTATAATCTTTAGCAAGGGTGGTAAGTTCATTTAGTACAGATTCCCCCACCATAAGGTGTAACCATTCATTTAATTTATCTTGACCCTTTTGAAAATAAAATTCTTCTGATTCAAGGATAGATTTGAACTCATCGTTCTCGATAATTTTTAATATTTTAGATTTAGATTTTTCTAGCCAATTCATTTTATTATTTCTTATACAACACTATTGGATTAAGGTCAAATTTAATGTTAGGTGCTTTCGATAATACGGCACATACTATAGAAGAAAATCGTTTGGGTAGTACGGTATTTATTAGAGATCTACTCACTGAGCCATTATCCATTATATGATTGTAAATCAACTCAAATTCTTTCTTTGAAATAGTTTGAGGATTACTGTCATTTTTAGAATTTCTTGTTAAAGAATCTTCTGTAACTTTCAGAATTGTATTTGGTTCATTGTACTTCAAAGTGTGTAGGATTTTACCTTCGAGAGGCTTAATCACTTTATTCCATATCTTTTCAAATTGTATATTCATAAACGCTATTTCTAATTAATTGGTTAAAATTTATCTTTAAACAAAGTACTAATTCGCATATTCTCAAATTAAGTCTTTAATAATTACATGAGACAAAACAATAAATATTGCAGACAATATTCATTGACAAATGAAAACATACTTAAGAAATGTTAAGGTTAATCGCAAGATTTAAGTAATATAGGTTAATTCTTACTTTTAAAAATATATAAATGAAATTTTTTAAACAAGAGGAATGGAAATATATTTTTGTTAAAATTTGAATATTATTCTGTATTAGTACCATCTCATTTAGCTATAAAAAATTGCACCAATATTCAGTTAATAGTAGGTTATAACTAGCTCACTTTTTCGTTTATCCCATATAATCTAGATATAAATCAATATAGAATGAGCAAAGTTTTTTTTGTATAAAATATATTAAGGTTATTTAAATAAGAATAATAAAAATAGCTTTTTTTTGTGTTTTCTATCATTATGTCTTTTTAAATTAATCAAGCTTTGATGGAAGCACAAATCCAATAAATCTTGATTAATATAACTTTGAACTTTTCATTAAATGCTTTTTTAAAGCCGAATGTAAAACTCTTCTGTGTTTTTTTATTTGTCCTAAGAGAGCTGGTTCTGACATTTCTTCTGAGGCCCGATTAATGTAACTTAAATAGTTACTACTGTACTTAGCAGGTAATTTTTTAGATTTAATGTAGTATTCACCAACGTCATTTTGTTCCCAAAATTTATTCCTTCTTTTTAATGTACCAGCTGATAAGGGGTAGCGAGCATATAATCTGAATAGTTGGTTTTTATAAACAGTTAATAGAGACGTTGGATTTTTAGTTAATGATTGACTTGCTCTTTTTGTTTTTGTTTTTACAGACTTTATCATCCTTCTGTAGAACTTTGCGAGATTTGCTGATTTTACAAGAGTTTTGTAACCATAGAATTCGAAACCTAAATATGTCAATGGTATTTCTCTATCTTCGCTATTATTTGAGTTTAGCCTAAAGCATTCAACTCTTTGATAGGTATTAGTTATAAGTTTTTTAAATACAAAGCGTTCTGTTTTTTCTATACTAATCTCAACTTTGTATTTTTTAATCTCATTAATAACAAACTCTTCTACTTTCTTTATATTATCCATTGTAGTCAAAACAACAATATCATCAGAATATCTTCTGTAATAGCCTTTATGTTTTAAAACGACATTATCAATTATAGCCTGATCAAAATTAAGCAGATATAAGTTAGCTAGTGTTGAACTAATAGGAAGACCTTGAGGGAATCCACAGGGGATACCATTCTTTGTAAAAGGAGTCGTATGGAGTTTTAATTCACCAGATTTAATGGCTTCTCTAAATTCTTTAGGAGACTCAAAAAAAGAATGAATTTTTTGTTTTCTTAACTTAGAAAGTTTTCTTTCATCATATCCAGAGCGTTGACCATAAGATTTTATATGAACTCTAAAGTCGTCTCTCATTATATAAGAAAAACGAGTAACCCCTTTAAAAACATTATAATGATCATCAGGAAGATAACTTAATCCCAAAATTTCTGCCCATTGATTTTTAAGGATAGTATGGTCTATTTCATTAAAGAAGCTTTTGATATCAAATTTTAAAACAACGCACTCTTCTAATTGCGCTCTATGTTTAATCTCGTTAAAAACATCATGTGCAAAGTTAATTGTGCTTTTATTTTTATTACTATCAGATTTCGGAATCTTTCTGTAGGCAGTAATTGAGTCGGATAGTAGAGGACGATTTAATAAGTACTTTTCATATTCTATTAAAAGAAGTTCTGAATAATATGAGAATATAGCTGCATCTAGATGAGTAGCATAATGAAGTGGCCTTTTCTTTGTGTTTGATTTTGTAACACCCTCTTTCTTGAAAGAATGAGATTTTTCTCCTTTTTCCTTATTTGGATTTTGCTTATATCTCCTTTCTTTAATTATAGCATGTATTAGAGGGAAAAAAGCATAAGAAGAAACGAAATCCTTATTTTTAATAATAGAAATTAATCTATTTCTATTATCAGAAATATTTAATTGATTTGTTACATGTAAATAACCTCTGTTTTTAAGCCATTTATTGTCTTTCTTCTCCATATATTTATAAAAACGCCTCGAAATTAGATGGTGCTGCGGGATATATAAAGCATACTTCCTTTCGGAAAAAGATCATTACCCAGATATTCTGAGTCGCACTTAGTTTTGATTCAACAAGAACAAATCAACTACAAATAAATTTTGATATTATGAAAATATTGCGTATATTTATATATAACTGTCTTGCGGTCACAGTATGTACTGCTTTGGGAATCCCTTCTGTATTAGATGGGAGTATCCTAGCCGCCTTAGCATCGATGCTATGGCGGGAAGGAACAAAGTCCAAGTCAGATATCACTGATTACCAACCTAATAGCCTTTGCTAATAGTAAATATTTAAATTTTTCGATCTATACTAGCTGCCTTAACCCTCATCGTATTTCGAGGCATTGCTAAATTAATTAATATTATTATCTTTAAAAAACTTTATTATTAATTTATAATTGTCCATGCCAAGCTATAGAGTAGGGGATGTTGTATCCACTAAAACACATCCTTATTTTAAGGATATTGTGAATGTAAACATTGCAGGAGACCCCGTAAATGTTATTCCATTAATGGTGATAACCGAAATATACAGGGAGACTCGTACGGTATATAATGAAGAAACTGGGGAAGAAATCACTAGAAAGGGAACGGGTAAGTGTAAATGCATGTGGTTCTCTTTAAAAACAAATTCATTTAGTGAAGCCTGGTTCGATTTTGAAAAGTTAAAGTCAATTGAGGATAGAGATGGGATTGTATTTAAAAAAAACGGAAGCGATTTTGAGTTTAAGAAATATATACTTAAGCGTTATCTAAATAAACCTGTTTTATTTAAAACTTCATTTTTAGAATTAAGAAAAATAAAAGAAACGAGGATACACAATCATACAGGAAATAAAATCTCTGATTACACTTCGCTTTTAAATTTTGTCGCTCCTCCGCTTCATATCATTGATGTAAAAATTACTGACGATAAAGTTTCTGGGAAATTCGATTCAAAGACAGGAACTTTCAAAAAGTATCTTCCACAACTGTCTTTTAAATGTCGTTTTTACAATGCATCTGCAGATAAGTGGTCTGAGCTATTTATACCTAGCGATGCTTTAGTTGAATTAGAAGATGTTGGTTCATATGTTGAGACAATCGAGTCGGATCGAAAGAAAAGAAAATTTTATATTTATGATTACACACAAGAAGTTGATTATGACAGTAGTCGTAAAGAACCTATTACAATTTTGGAAATAGATAGTATTACATATTTAAACGGCTTATATAGTTTAAAGACTTTTGACATAATACATCAGGAATGGAAAATATTAGATATTCCTTTTGAGATGAAAGATGTTATTTCTAAGGAGAATCTTTATGGAAAGAATACCTATCCTGACTTTGCTTTCAGGAAGGGCAGTAAAGCACCTGATGCTGATAAGTTATTGACAGAGTTTGTTGATTTTGTAAGTCTAAATGAGAAAAGAAAAAAAACTAAGTATCTATTAATCAATTATATTAATAAGTCAGATAAAATCGAACAAAGGGTAGTTCGAGATTTTTTTATTGTCCCTGGGGTAACAAAAAAAGCGAGTACTTATATACATGGATTTTGTTGCAAAAAAAGAGAGGAGAGAAGCTTTAATTTTAATAATATTCGAAGTGTTAAAGTAATTGCGTTAGCATAGGATAATGCGTATAATTTTTAGTCATTTAAATCCAATTTCGCATTGAAAATTAAATGATTTAATAATGTAAGTTGTAAGCCACAAAAGAAGGGAATAGATAGTTTTTTTTTGTCTTAGTAGTATATAGGATACTTTACAAGTCGCCTATTTATTATTTTTTTATAATATATTAATACTTAAAAACTATTATACACTTATTGGAAATTGATAGTAAATACAATTGGTTCTTAAATAATCAGTGTATTTTTACTGTTTTTATTATAAAAATCGACGATTTTATATTTGTATTTATATATACAAAAATTTCAATGTTCTATTTGTTGATAAAAATATGCATTACATACAATTAATAAGGTTATCTTATTAGGTAATTTTTAATGCTGATATTGGCTAATCTTGTTAATTACATAGAAGTAGTAAGATTTTAACTGTAAATCTTAAAACACTAAACTATTATATAAGTCATTTATCAGAAAATTTAACCCTGTGATATTGTTTCTTATTTGTATTTATTTTAATGTAAATATTTGATAATCAGACATAAGTACTTTTTGTATCGGAAAGTAACTTGTTAAATGATATTATAATAAAAATGTGATAATAACATTGTTAAAGCCCTTAATTGGCTTTTTTTGTTTATACTAAGTTATGAATGTTTTAATATTATACATGTATTTTTTAATTATTTTTGTTGCGTTAGTGGTGCTTATCTATTATTTTAGTTTAAATTTATTGCGGTAATACCGATGTGGTTCACACTTTTGCTATGGTTTTACTACACTTTGCGCACTTTTATTAGGTGAAATTATTCACTATATTTATGAGTTCTAATATTTCAGTCATTCGAGTTTGTGAGAATTGCGGTGAAGATTTTACAGCACGTACAACCGTTACAAGGTTTTGTAGTGATCTATGTGGTAAACGTAATTATAATCAAAGGCAAAAGGAAAAGAAGATTAACCAATCTAACAAAGAAACCGAAAAAAAAAAGCAAAGTAGAGTAAAACAAATTAAAGACGTATCAATATTAGATTATCTTAATCCTACAGATACAGCAAGACTATTAATGTGTAGTGTTAGAAATGTTTATAAGCTGATTAATGCAGGTAAATTACCTTATGCGCAAATATCTGAAAAAAAACGTTTGATAAGTCGTATTGATATTGATAGTTAATCATTGACTAAAAGAAATACAATTGAAAAGGATAACCAAAGCGATAAGCCTTTCGATATGGAAAATAGCTTTTCCATGTGTGAAGCACAACAATATTATAGCATATCTGAAAAAGCTTTATACGACTTGATTAAACGTAATAATATAAGGAAGCAAAAAAGCGGTAAGTATGTGTTTGTAGAAAAAAAAAGAACTTGATAAAATATTAGCTAAATGATAAGAGTAGAGCTTAGACAGAGAAAAAGAGATAACGGGCGTATTTCTCTTTACCTTGACTATTACCCACCTATCAAAGATCATAAGAAAGGAAAAAAGACAGGAGTTTTTGAAGCTGTATATCTATGATAAGCCTAAGGTCAAGCACAAAAAGATTTTAATAAATCTGTCTTAGCAACAGCAGAGGAAATACAAGCGAACCGCATCAACGAAATACGGAAAGCAGATATTTATAATGAGTTTGATAAAGAGCGTATTCGCTTGAAAGACCTGGAGCAACAAGATTTTTTAGAATACTTTAAATTATTGGTTCGTAAAAAGAAAGATAGCAACCGCCAAACATGGAAAACGGTTTAATGTATCTGGAAGAATACTTTACCAACTGCTTAACATTTGGTGAAATTGATCTTAAAATTATAAACGGCTTCAAAGATCATTTATTAAATACTAATAGTGTACGATCAGATAAAGCGAAGTTATTGCAAAATACAGCCCTTTCATACTTTAATAAGGTTAAAGCATCATTAAAACAAGCGTTTAAAGACGGCTTTCTACAACAAGATATAAACGGACGTATTTGAGCCAATCAAAGCAGAGGAAACACGTAGAGAGTTCTTAACACTTGAAGAATTGCAAAGTCTTGTAAATACACCTTGTAATGATGATGTATTGAAACGTGCATCTTTATTTAGTGCATTGAAGGGGTTGAGGTTTTCTGATATTGTAAAACTAAAAGGTAAAGAAGTCAATAAAGATAGTACAGGGTGATATTTTACAAAGCAGAAAACTAAAGGAGTAGAAAATCATTACATAAGTGAGCAAGCTTATAATTTGTTAGGTGATTTTGATAAAGATGATAGTCAAGTTTTTAAAGGCTTAAAGTATTCAGCTTACAGCAATAAACATTTAGCCCATTGGATCCGGGCATCAAGAATTTCTAAAAATATAACCTTTCATAATTTCCGTCATACATACGTTACATTGCAGTTAGATAACGGTACAGATATTTATACGGTTTCAAAGCTTTTAGGTCATAAAAGCGTTAAAACGACCCAAATTTATACTAAGGTATTAGATGATAAGAAAAGAGAAGCGGCTAATAAGATTAAATTAGAATTTTAAGGATTATTATGATTACAGAAAAAATTAACAGCCTTTTTACATTTATTGATTTCTTACATTCTAATATTGAGAATTTTAAGCAGAGGGAAACGTTATTTTTAGAATTATGCAATTTAGACAAAGAACGAAACAAATTACATCCTCAGAGTTCATTTATTGATAAAGTTAATTATGATAAAATTCAAAGAGAATTAGAAGCGAAGTTTGATGTTTTTTATAAGGATGTTGTATTGTTGATTTTTGATAAAGCTACGTTATTGGGTATCTACAACAAAACAGATATAATTCATTTCAGAAATTTGCCGTTATCTGAGCTTCATAAATCAGCAGAAATAGAAGATTTAGAAATGATTTTAGATATAAAGAAAAAATATTTGTTTTTTCGTCGTGAAACTAAACATACGTACTTTCAATCATTGTTTTTTCATGATTTAGATTTAGCATTGGAGGAATTGTTTTCTTTTTTTGATGAAAATACTAATAAAGAGTTTGAGCAATTAAAGGAAGTATACCAAAAAAATGAAAAGCAAAAAGTAAATAGTCTTCTAGATAATTTCAATCCAGATGATTTTAAAAATGATCTTTTGAACTTTAATCAAAATAATGGACTCAATACTATTTTTGATAAAGCATTGATAAGGATTGAAGAACCTATTTTTTTAAAAAAATTAATATTAGAGGATAGTAAATTATACGATTATGTTTTCGAACAATTTAAACAAGCTCCTTGGATAGCTGATTGGACTACATTTCTTGAATATAATTATGAGGAATGCAACTTAAGTGAACTTTATGAGGCTCATAGAAAAATTGAATCAGAAAGACCCCATGATGGTATTGCTAGGTTTTATTCAAGTACACCATACGAAAATCAAATAAGGGTATTGCATGAAAAGTATTTGGATTTATTGGTTAATGAAAGTTTAGATACAAAATTCTTTATTCCTGATTTATCAAAAACACTACTATTTATAGTTGGGACTAATATTGAAAGTTGTATTAAGGATTTGCAAAATATAGTAAATATTAATCTTTCAAATGAACTGGAACAAACAAAAATTTTTGCAAAAACTATTTTACTTGAAATCTTCAAAATCAATGATTCTTATATCAATGAACGCCTGATAACCCAAGTGATAAATGATGATGAAAATATCCCATTAATGATGCGAGGTATTTTAGATAAGCATTACAATAAAAATGATTATACTAGAGATTGTGAATCGTGGAGGAGGATTAAAAGAAATTTAAATTACTTTATAAACGAAGAATTAGCAAAAATCAAAAAAACGGAAATAGTTAGCTACAATAAAACAAGTGTAAAAAATGTAGGTAAAAATAATTCACCTAAGTCATTAATAGATATTTTTAATGACCCTTATAAACCAAGATATGAGGATTTTTTAAAATTGTTAAATACTGCGTTTGAATCTGAACCTGTATTAAATGAGGAGTTGGTTTTTAATAATTTGGGTGATAATATTCAATGTTTAGCAGTGTTTTTTCGAAAATTAAAAGAAAAAAACATCATAAATATTAAATTAACAACAGAATATGCAGAATTTATTTCAAATAATGTTGAGGGTATGGGTACTAGAAAATCTATGTTTTCAAACACAAGACTAGGTAGTCAGAAATACAATGATAATGAACTTGAATTAGAACGAAAATTAGAGTATTTAATAAAAAGCATAATAAAATAAAAGAATATTTTCGATCAATCGAAACAGCCGAAATAGCCGAAATGGCAAGCCGATAATATTGTGCTATCATTTAAAACGATAGCATGATGATTACAAATTTAACATTCGATCAGCTACCAAGTGAGGTAGCAAGACAAGGTGCAATTTTAGAGCAAATTCAATATTTGTTAAGGGAATTATTAGGTAAGCCAGAAGAAAAGAAAGAAGCTTTTTTGAATATTGATGAAGCATCTGAATTTCTAGGGTTGACAAAAGCAACACTTTACGTTAAAGTATCACGTAGAGAAGTTCCAAGTATTAGAAGAGGAAAGAAACTGTACTTTTCTACTTTAGACTTGATCAATTACCTAAAAGGTGGCAAAAGGAAAACAAACAAAGAAATCAAAGAAGATGATCAATCTTATTTAAAAAAGAAAGGGGTAAGCAATGGATAAGCACCGCAACCCCTCAATATCTTTTGGTTTAAACAAAGATAAGCAATTCTTTATCAATTCTATTAAACGGGCAGTAGAAAAATCCCTTAATATGAGCTTATATCAGCTAAAAAGGGAGAATGCAGAAGATAGTCTGTATTACTTAGCGTTGAGGTATGTAACCACAACTAATAAGGCTATTTGTGAAGCATTTAGTATTCCTGTAGAAGCAGGTACGCGTTATAAAAGAGCATTGGAAAAATCAGGTTTATTAGTTCAGTCCATAGATGAATTTATTTGTCCTTATACTTTTCGTAAAGCTCATTTGTTAAGTACAAATCCTAAAGAATTTGCAAAGCTTCAAAAGTCTAATTCAAGACAACTTAATTTATTTGAGAAAGGGGGCGATAATGCAAACTAATAAAATAGCCCCAATTTTTGAAAAGTATCTCAATACTGTAATTCCAGATATTGAAAAGCAAAGGGTATTAGCTGAATACTTAGGATTAGTTTTTATTAAGAATGGAAACAAAGCGATTAAAGAAGAAAAAGCCTTAATCTTATACGGCACAGGGGCAAACGGTAAAAGTATATTCTTTGAGGTTGTAAATGCCTTGTTGGGTGATGATAATGTGAATAACTACTCTTTATCTAGCTTAACGATCCATAACGGTTATTTTCGGGCAAAGATTGCTAATAAGCTTGTAAACTATGCGAGTGAAATAAATGGAAAACTAGAAGCTTCTTTTTAGAAGTATAAAGCAAACTGTGTCAGTGAGCTCTAAATAGATATAGGTCCCCTTCGGACCTATATCTATTTAGAGCCGCCGAAGGCTTTCATTCTATCACCAAATTTAAGGTGGAGTTGTTGCATTGTCAAGCCCCAATTACGAATTGGCATAGTCCATTTTTTGCTTATGTTTTGTATTGCCAGATAAATTAACTTTAATAACGCTTGATCTGAAGTAAACGCTCCTTTTGTTTTAGTCACTTTCCTAATTTGACGGTGCATGGCTTCAATAGCATTTGTTGTATATATAGCTCTTCTTATTTCTGCATTGTACTCAAAGTAAGTGGATAGATTTGTCCAATTATCAACCCAACCACTTACTGCTAATGGATACTTGTTACCCCATTTTTCTTCAAATTCTAAGAGTTTTTGAAAACCATAGTCCTGAGTGTCTATAACGGAGGTCATCAGGCCAGCTAATTCGGTTTGATTTGCAAATTATTTCGGAAGTCATTGGGCCACTTTCCCTTAAACTGCTTAAGTTGCTGTTCTATAAATATATTACAGCAGCATGGCAGGATAACGGAAAGACAAAATGAAACTTAGAACGCTGATCCTACTTAAGAAAAAAGGACTTAATAACCGTAAGGTTGCCCAGATGATGAATATCAACCGTAAAACGGTAGATGTATATATTAGGAAGTTTAAACTTCTGGAGTTGGATTGCTCCGAACTGCTAAGCAAGGATGATGCAAAGCTTCACGACCTTTTCACCGAAAACGACCCGACAGAAAAGGAACGCTACGAAAACCTATCCTCTCAGTTCAGTAAAATACAGAATGAAATCAAATGCATATGAGGGTTAGAACAACCTATTATAAAATTATTAAGAAACCTTTGCTATCAGGCGATACATTAGTTCCTTGGTCTTTAGATGTTTTAAAACAAGATAATGAGAGGAAATGGGTTGAGGTATTCGATGAGATAACAAAATATGATGGATTCTGTAATATTTCTTCACATATAAATTATCAACGTTCGTTTAATGGTTTCTATAATCAATATGAACGTTTAAATCATAAGCCTAAAGAAGGGGATTATTCCAATATCTATAGCTTTTTGGAACATATTTTTGAAGATCATTGAGTCGATTATTTCTTTTAATCGGCTCAATTTTTTTATATATTTGAGTTGAATATTTCTTTTAATCGGCTCAATATGTATAACTGGCAATATAAAGACTGGCCTAATTTTAGATTTACGCTTGAAAATCTTCAAACGATCTCCATTTCTTTTGCTGAAGAGTTGGGCTTGGTAAATGGTTTAATTACAGCTTTGAATGATGATTTGAAGCAGGAAACTATTCTTGAGATTCTTATTTCTGAAGCAATTAAATCCTCTGAAATTGAAGGGGAATATATGAGCCGTATCGATATGAAGTCTTCCATCAAACGTAATTTAGGTTTGCGATCAGATATTAAAGTTACGGATAAACGTGTAGCTGGAATGGCAAGATTAATGACAGAAGTAAGAGATTCTTACCATCATGATTTGACAATAAAACTGATTTTGAACTGGCATAAAGTTTTGATGGAATCATTTTCAACGATAAATGCTGGTCAATGGCGTGAGGGGTCAGAACCTATGCAAGTTGTTTCTGGAGCTTATGGTCGTGAAGTGGTGCATTATGAAGCGCCTCCTTCTGAAATTGTAGCTCAAGAAATGCAGGCTTTTATAAATTGGTTTAGCAATGATAATTTAAGTCATCTAGATAAGATTAGTAAAGCCATCGTCAAATCAGCTATCGTACATCTATATTTTGAAAGTATTCATCCTTTTGAGGATGGTAATGGTAGAATTGGTAGAGCATTAGCCGAATATACATTGTCACATAGATTGCAAAGTCCTGTATTATTATCGATATCCAAAGTTATAGAAAAGGATAAGAATCAATATTATGATGCTTTGAAAGATGCACAATCGACATTGGATATTACAGATTGGATTCTTTATTTCGGAAAGGTGATTTTAACAGCTCAAATAGAAGCTAAGCAGTTGGTTGAATTTACGGTGAAGAAGGTTAAATATTTTGATAGTTTCAAGGAATTATTGAACGAAAGACAACAGAAAGTGATGAATCGCATGTTTGAAGCTGGTGTTGATGGATTTCAAGGCAACATGACTGCAAAAAAATATATGGCTATCGCCAAAACTTCTAAAGCTACAGCAACGCGTGATTTGCAACATTTGAATGAAATAGGTGCATTGCAAGTTTTAGGAGCAGGACGTTCAGTTAGATATGAATTAGTATTTTAAGTTTGAAAAAACCTATAAATGATTAACCTAGACCAATTATTACAAGCGATAAGCCGTATAAAGCGTGGAGGTACAAAATATGGAAAAGCACCTCATAAGGCTATATTGCTATTAACTTTAATTGAGTTGATAGACAAAGGGGTAGTAACAGATAATCATTTCAGGATCAATTCAGACTTAGTAGGTCTATTTCAAGAGAATTGGCGTTTGCTTGTAAGCACAAGCCATCAAACAGATTTTACGCAACCTTTTTATTATATGCAATCAAATAAAATAGCAGGTAATAATTTTTGGGAAGTAATCACTTATAATCGTGCGGGTTTGCACGCGCATGTCAAAAGCGTCGAAACATTATCTAGATTGGTGGAGTACGCAGTTTTATCAAATGATGTTTTTGCGTCATTACTACATGTTGAGAATCGATTAATAATAACTAATTATATTTTGACTTACTTCTTTCCAGAGACCCAATCTTATTATTTAGCTCAAAAGGGTAGCGATGAATCTTATTATAGTTCAATTCAGCAACTTGTGCTGAATGATCCAGAAGTTAAGTATAAACGTATTGAAATTTTATCTGAAGAAGATGTGTTTGTTCTATCACATTTATTCAAAAGATACATTCCGCAAGTTTATAATGACACCTGTGCTGTTACAGGGATGCAAATAAGGTCTACGTTCAATTATAATTTTGTAGATGCCTGTCATATAGTACCATTTTCGGTATCACATGATGATAAAGTGACTAATGGATTAGCTTTATGTCCTAATGTGCATCGCGCTTTTGATCGCGGTCTAATCGCTGTTAATGACAATTATCAAATACTTGTTTCCAAAGCAATTAAAGATAATTTAGATCACCCGTATAGTTTTAGTCAGCTCGAGAAAAGACAATTGATTCTTCCTCAGCATGATCAACATTATCCTTCATTAGAAAATCTAGCTTGGCATAGGAGGGAAGTATTTAAGAGGTGATTCGTAGGTTGATATAATCAGGCATATCCCTAAAAAATTAATCACCTAATTACTGTTTCCCGTAAGGAATACTAACAGTTATTACGGACAAAAAGAACTTAAAAGGTGGCTTAGCAGTACTTGGAATTATATCAATTGGTGGTGCTATTGAAAGAGCCAATAACTTTGCAGACAGAGTGTCGAGTCTATCCGAAAACGGCGCAAAAATAGTTCTAGTACCAATGATAAATATGTCTAAGTTCGGTACTTTACCACCTACTATTTTTAGTAAAACAGACGTGCCATTTTACACAGATGCACAGACGTTGTTACAGAAAGTGATTTTGGATGTTTAAAATCTTAATATTTTAAAATCAAACTATTATAATTTAAATTATGAGGAATATATCTTTTTTGTTAGGTGCAGGGTTTTCTGTCAATCAGGGTTATCCCAAAGCGCAAGATTTGTCAAGTGCTTTGGTTGGATTAGATTATGATGATTTTAGAGTTACACCTTCGGGCACAATTGGGATTTTTGAGGATAAACGTAAAGATGTTTGGACAATTGGCTCATATAAGGCCTCGAAATCTTGTTTATTAGAGCTGATTAAATATTTTAACGAAAAGTATTCAGATAATTTTAATTATGAAGAATTCTATGATTTTTTAGCCCTAACCAAGGATGATGAATTTGATGCAGAGGCTTTAGCCATATTTAATAAGTACATATCTAAGGAAGGTTGGTATAAAGATTTGTTGAATCTGAGAAGTGATATTCTCAAAATATTTTCTCAAATTATTTCGTGGAAAATATCTGATAATACAGGTGATAAGTTTTATTCCTCAAATGTTGTAAGTGAAGAATCAAAATATGATTATAAAGGATTTCTTAGTTTAATTATTTCTTTGAAAGCAAATGATGAATTGATTAATATACATAGTTTGAATCATGATGTCTTTTTAGAATCTTTAAATTACACAGATGAATTTGGAAAACAATTATCTGATGGTTTTACTGATAGGGAGCTTTATTATGAAGATAGTGATGGATATGAAAAGAAGTTATTGAGGTTTACAAATGACTATTCTACTAATCTTAGGGTTTTTAAGTTGCATGGTAGTTTTGATATCATTCCATTTCATGATAATAAAGGAAAAACAATTGATTATGTGAAATTTCCTTGGAAAACAGATTTAACTAACATTAAAAGAAGAAATCCTAATGGAAAGGATGGTTTGGATTTTTCTAATTATCATTCTGATTTTTTATCTGGAACTTCATCTAAGATTTTAAGTTACAGAGAACCTATATATTATGATGTGATGTTTGGACACTTTAAGGACAATTTAGCATCCTGTGATAAGTTTGTGATTATTGGATATGGTTGTTTTGATAGTGAAATAAATAATATGATTGATAGTCATCTGCGAGAAGGAATCCCAATTTATGTTGTTGATCCTTATCCATCTCAAGCCGTGTTGGATTTTGTGGCTAAAAAAGGTGCTAAACTAATTGAAAAGACACCTCGAGAAATAGAGTTAAGTGATTTTGATGAAAATTAGTAATTAAAATAATGGATACTAAATTAAAAAGTAAGTTTGAAAGGGCATGTAAAAAAGTAACCTCAGATCCATCATTTGATAGAGAAAAATATTTATATCTAAAATTGGATAAAATTCCTTTAGTTAGTTTGAAAAGAGGGTTAAAGGAAATAGCAATAAAGTACATTCCTCATACACTCAAATCAGGAAGTACTAAATTTCCAGCTGAAGTAATTGTTAAGATTACGTCTGTAATGAAAATCTACGTTACGGATATTACTACTTTGGAAGGATAAAGTGTCAAGATAGTAACAACATATAATTAGATTATGAGTCAAAAAAATAATATTACAGGAGTCACTGGAGAATATTTCGTTGCGGCAGAACTTGGTAAAAGGAATATCTTAGCATTATCAACCCCCAAAAATAACCCATTGTTTGATTTAGTTGCAGTTAGTTTAGATGGCACCAAAACTGCTTTTATTCAAGTTAAAACAATGTCAATTGGGAATAATCAAGGATGGAAATTAGGATCAGATATTTGTATTCGCAAAAATAGCCCTAATTTATTTACAGTACTTGTCAATATAAAAGAAGACGAAGTTGAATATTTTATTTATGAATATGATGAATTAGCAGCCATTGTAGAAAGTAATTATTCAAAGTATATTTTAACACCTAAAAGAGATGGTAGTATAAGAAAAGATGTATCTTTCAGATGGCATGATTTTAAGTTTTTTACTGAAAAAGATCATTTAAGAAAAAATAATTGGGATATTTTAGGGTTTTAAATAATGCATTTGATCTTTGTAATGTTGCAAAGTTGAATGTTTAAGAGGTAAGTATAGAAGGTGGGACATTTGTTGATATAAATATGATTGTTATTTCAATCATATTTAATGTATTTGTTTGAAGTAACAAACGTTTTATGAAGAAACAATCTGTTTTACCTAAGTTTCAAGTTGTGTATTGGAACAGATGGGAGAATATCAAACTTGCACGTAAACACCGCCATAAGTTGACTACTGTACAAGTCGCAGAGCGAGCAGGTATTGCCCGTTCTACGTTGTATCTGGTCGAAAAAGGCAATCCAAGCGTAGCAATAGGCGCGTATTTCAATGTATTATGAGTCTTACATTTACATGATAATTTTTTAAAATTAGCAGCAGACGATGTTTTCGGACGTAAACTTCAGGATTTAGATTTGTTGTAAGATGTCAGTAAATAAAAGAGATGAGAGTAGAGCGTTTCATTTTTAATGCATATTTTATATATTTTTGAACAGATTGAAAAATGAGGAAGTCTACCAAAATGTTAAGGCTATATTTTTATGATAGGTACCTCTTATTTCCCGATGATGAAATCCACAGAAATTATCGCTATTCTGCATACTTTACCAATAATGAATTTGCTGCAACCGATGTATGGCGGATGTATCGCCAACGTGGGGATGCTGAGAACAGAATCAAAGAATTGAAGGCTGATTTTGGAGCAGAGAGCTTAAGCCTGAAAGGATTTTATGCAACAGAAGCTGCATTAATATTCTCCATGATAGCCTATAATCTAATGTCCATATTCAGAATATTCGTCTTGCAGGAAAAAACGCAAAAAACATTAACAACACTACGTTACAGAACTTTTGCAATTGGAGCTTACTTTGAAAAGGTAGGTGATACACTCAAGCTCAAAATTGCATTAACCAAAAAACGTAGAAAATGGTTCCGAGGACTTTGGGATTACCCTATAGATCTTCAAATGAAAATATCTACTGCGTAATCTGGGTTAAAATATACATCATGCTGACCTATCTATCGAGTGGAAGTCCATTTGGAAGGGAAAGTTAGTGAGCGCTCCGCAGATCCATATCTTACATGAATCAGCCGATCTTTCCAAGGAGCCTTCCAAGGAGCATTGGTCGGAAACGGTTAAAGCGCTACTGCCAATTACCATCAATAAACTGCTGATTGAAATGGCTCCTTTACATATCTGGATCGACAGACCAGTCCGGATATAGATCTTCATGTGGATAGCATGCATTTGACGGCCTACAATCTCGCAAACGTAGATGAAGCTGAAGGACAGTTACCTTCGACGCTTTCGGTCAGTGGAACCTCGATAGGTGGAGGTAAACTAAAGGGAGATATGAAACTCAACATACTTAAAGAAATTCCTAATTTTTATCTAGATATGCAGCTACAGGATGTCGATATGATTAGTTTAAATAGTTTTATCAAGGAGTATGCGACTATAGATTTGGAAAGGGGCAAGTTCAGCGTCTTTGCCGAAATAAAATTGATCAATGGACAAATAGATGGCTATATTAAACCCTTTGTAAAAGATTTAAAGGTACTTGACTGGAAAAAAGATGTGAAAAAAGGAGGATTCTTTCAAGCGGCTAAAGAGGCGGTTGTCGGACTTGTGGCAAAGGTAGTGGAGAATCCCAAAAAGGAGACTGTGGCAACGACAGTCGAAATACATGGAAACCTAAAAATCCGAAAACTAGTACATGGCAGACCTTTTTAGGTATTCTTAAAAACGGATTTATAAAAGCGCTTAATCAGGGGATCGAAGGAAAGCTGTGATAAAGCATTTAGACCTGCATTGAGCCGAAAATAATTTCAAGTAAAGTTTAAGCAACCCATAAAAAAATAAATGTACGTACTTTACTATCTGTGGTATCCGGAGATGCATATATGTCATAAGGTTTACTTTTAAGCATTTCCTTTTAATGTTGAATTTTAGGTTAATAATATATGTTAGTTCTTCTTTTGATAATCTACTAGTACCATGGATACAGGTATCTTTATACGGGATAATCTTTGCCAAAATGGGCCTTAAGTCCAATAGGCTTTAGCGTATCTTTTATATCTCAACTGCCATTTCTGCCCCAGCTTATAGAACTAAGTGTGTTATGGAGATGATACTGCTGTTCAATAAGGTCTTTGGAAAGATTGACAAATCTGTTGTCATCAAGTTTCGACCTAGTGTTTCTAGAGCTCATTTGGTATTAGAGAGCCTATTTTTTTCTTTCGAAGAATAATGGTCTATTCCGTCCAATACAATTCCTTTTACTTCTAAATATGCAATGAAATACAAAGTGAAAATGTAGAAATATGACTAGTATTATCGATTAATAATGTTGAATCCAGTTAACAGATCGTAGAAATGCCATTGCGCCCTCAAAATCAAAATATCTGCTTTTTAGGATTTCTACCTGATAAATTCTAGGCAGTAAATGCCCCCATTTACTGAAATTTAATATTGACGGCTTCTCGATCAATGTGTTTTCTAGGTGAAAGTCAATGTCTGCAAATAGCTTTTCAAATGCAGGGTCAGCAGTTTTCCATGTATAATAATCATTGTCAAGATCAATCTGTATGCAGCTTGAAGCGTCACTTAAACTTACTGGGATCCCTGCCAGTGACATGATAAAATGTATAGTTCTATTAATTTTCGATCCGGTGAAGGTATAATAATTTGCCGTTCTTTCCTTAATGATAACAGGCCTGTCATATTCTAGATCCTCAATATTAAATCCTAAAAAATCCGAGCGAAATTTATGGAGCTCTTCTCTACAACGTTCGTCGAGTTCAGCATAGTTAAATCCGCTAAGCAATAATTCCAGCATTTTTATCCGAATTCGGACATGCACATTTCCTCCATCTCCGCCGAAAATAGGCGGCCGTCCATCATTGGTCGGTGTCACAAAGATCTTTTTAGCGCGGTAGTCTATATCTGCTATTTTCCAAATCCTTGCAGCAAGTAACATATTCTCATTTACTATGATCTGAGGGGGGAGTGGGATGTCACCGATGGTTTTACCTGCGTGGATGACTTTGAAATTGGGTTCTGTTGTAAATACGGTGTAGAAATCTTTTGTATTAACGACTTTTTCGCCTTCAATGCCGATGATTAACTCCGTGCCCAATTTTTCCAACAAGTCGCAGTGCAGTAAATGCTGTATAATCTTATCGAACTCTTCGCCACTAATTCCCTTAAAGGCAAAGTTTTCTCCAAACTCTTTTTTAAGTGAGTTAACACCTAAACCTTGCCGCTCTTTTACAAGCGAAAGTACTTGATGGACTAAAATGTCAAATGGTTTATCAGAAAAGTAGGTTGGTTCAATAAATGCATCTTTGTAAAGAAGCCAACAGGCAAGGGATTGTAGCGGACTCCAAGGATGGGTGGAATAGAGGAGTAGGACGCTTTCATCGTCATCACGTCGTCCGCTTCGTCCCACACGTTGAATTAATGAAGCGATTGAGTGCGTAGCATCCAGCTGTACAACCTTTTCCACACTCCCGATATCAATCCCAAGCTCTAATGTGGAAGTACAGGAAATGAGGAAAGGTTGATGCTTGTTGTTTTTAGCAAAGTATTCAATCGATTCGCGTAGTTCTTTGTCCACAGATGAGTGGTGTGAAAAGTAGGAGCTATGGCCACCTACTTTTTCAGCTATTCGTTTCAGTTTTACAGCAACTTCTTCGGCCCGATCTCGGCTGTTTGGAAAAACCAGAACTTTCCCATCGTAGGTGTTCTTGTAGAGATCTTTAAGTAAATCAAGAGATAGACCGGTAGCTGAAGATTCAAAATAATGAAATCTGCTAACAATCTTTTTTGACGCGTTATCGATAAGCACGATCGTTTCCTCGGGGCGTCCTGTCAATTCTTTCGCCCTTTGAAAATTCTCAAGGCCAATAGTCGCCGATAAGCCGATGATCGAGGGTTGGCAGGAAGTACTTTGCTGTAGCCTGTGGAGCAGGGACTTAAGTTGCATTCCCCTATCTGTGCCGATAAAAGAATGTATTTCATCAATTATGATGTACTGTAAATCGTTGAACAATGTTTTTGCATAGTAGGGCCGGTTTATTAACATTGCTTCAATAGACTCTGGCGTGATAAGCACAACGCCATCTGGATCTTTAATTAAATGTTCCTTTGCCGTACGGTTTGCTTCTCCATGCCATTTGGTTACCTTAATATCCAAATTCGTACAAAGATCTTCCACGCGAATAAATTGATCGTTTATCAAAGCAATCAGGGGTGAAATGTACAATACCTGTACACTTGCTGTTCCCTTTTTAATTTTTGAAAGGATGGGAAGAAATGCTGCTTCTGTTTTACCACTTGCGGTTTTACTGGCTAAGATATGGTTGTCCTTCGAAGCCATAATCTTGGTTATGGCAGCAACCTGTATTGGACGCAGTCCTTCCCAGCGTTTATCTTTAACATACCGGCGTACCGGCTCGGATAGCAGTTCAAAAGCCATTTTAAAGTTCTTCTATACCATCAAGCAGAGTTTCCATCGGGCGCTCATCTTTTATTTCGATCTGATTGAACAAATTATTTTTGTCTACGGTAGGGTTCTGTCTGAGGATACTTAAAACATTTAAGAAATCTCGGATCACTTCCCGCGGCGTAAGGAATTCGTTGGCTCCAGGCTTAATATATATCTCCTCCATAAAAACATGTATTTCATCATCCGTTATTGCAATTTCTATTTTATAGTTGAATTCGAAAACCGCCTTTAACTTTTGGAGCAAAACAAAAATTTCATTGTGGTCAATTGGCAATAATCGGATTACTGGCTGCGCAAAATCACGGATCTGTTGTGTTTCGAATTTATTGGTCTCTAATCTAGATTTTAATGCTAGGTAACTGAATAGGCCTCTACGTTCATTCTCTAGAAACTCACGTGTGCCTGCAAAGTTGATAAAAAGATGGCTTATCTTGCCTTGAAAACAATCGTTGTAGATGGTAAGGATCTTTTCGTAGTTTTTCTCCCTTGTTGCCGCTGTAGATATTTTATAAAGATTAATAGCCTCATCTAAATTGATCATAAATCCGCTATAACCCATGCTGACAAAGAGCGAGGTGAAATTTTTCAGCATGTCATAGTAGTTTAGGTCGTTTATGATTTCCCGAACATTTAGGTCCTGTCTGGCCTCCAGTTTTAATTTATATTGTCCCTTCAACCATTTCAATGCATTTCTTTTGATTAATTCATCATCACTGATATATCCCTCGTAATATTTCATGACAACAGTTGCAAAACCGACATCAGTGAGTCCATTTATCGTCTGCATGATTTTTGTCTGTACTAGATTGCTATATTGTTCGCTACGTATTTCTAAAAGGGATAAGTTGTTTTCCGAGGCCGTAGCAGATACAATTTGTTCAATCCACTTTTCAAGTAAGGTGGCTAAAGCTCCACATTCCGGTTTAGTCTGGATCGCGATGTTATCCATAATAGCTGTATATAGGATAACTGCTTTACCATCGTTGGAATACGGGCGATTGTCTGGCGTAAAGTCCGCAGTGGAAACGACAAATTTTTGTTTCAGCGCCACTGTATTCAACAGATGAAGCATAAACGATTTTCCGGATCCAAAATCGCCAATCCAAAATTTGACCATGCTATGTCCATTCTTTACATCTTCCAAAGCCGTGATAAATGCTTCAACTTCTTCAGATCGTCCGACAGTAATATGCTGTACGCCTATTCTTGGTACAACACCACCCAGAAGGGAATTGACAATTGCTGTTGCTTCTTTTGGTTTTACATTAATTTTCATGCGCTGATCGTTGTTTTATAATAGTCTTTATTCATTTCATAAGTTTCTTCGTCGAGCTCCTCGATCAAATTATCATCCAGTAGCTCAAAGCAGGTATCATTAATTGATTCTATCAAAAAACTCTTGCGTTGTCCTCGGGAGTTGCAATACGCATCTAGCTGTTCTGCTCGTAGGAGAAAACCTGCACTGGCAAAATAAGAAATCAATTTACCTTGCTCATCGTTTATGCTGATTGCAAACATCATCGTCTGATCGTTACTTGCAGCTGCTGAATATGAAGTAGGTCGTGATGTAGAGAAGAAAATTGTTGATTTGTTAAATCATCAAGAAATTGTACGCATAATTTTTGCAGCGGCACCATCTCAAGATTATATGTTGGAGTATTTACGTAATTCTAATAAGATAGTTTGGTCCAGAGTTATCGCTTTTAATATGAATGAATATATAGGCTCGATGATAACGCTACTCAATTATTTTCTGTGTTTTTAAATGATAGATTATTTAGTCGACGGCCTTTTAAAGAAGTTAATTTAACGTGAGTTCTGGATAAGAAAAAAGTAAAATTTATATAGTTTTTTAACTAAAAAAGGCTTGGTTTTTTTATGTATAATTAGTTTATAATCAAATTATTACAAATATAAACCAAGCCTTATGTTAAGAGATAAAGTTATTGAAATTTTTGTTAAAGGGGATGATTTTTGCATTGAAATTAGTCCTATTCTTGAAGAAAAGCTTATAGAAGACCGAAAACTGGGTAAACGCAATAGAAAAGCTAGTCTTTGTGAGAGTGAAATTATTAGCCTAATGGTTCTTTTTCATTCGGGTCAATTTACCAATCTTAAATCTTTTTATATTCATAATGCATTGCCCCATCTCAAGGATCTTTTCCCTAGATTAACCTCTTATAATAGGTTTGTGGAGCTTCAACCAAGGTGTGCCATTACCTTTATGTTGTTTGTAAAGATGTGCTGTCTTGGCAAGAGTGAAGGTGTCAATTTTATAGATTCTACGCATATTAAGGTATGTCATAACAGAAGGATACACCAGCACAGAGTTTTCAAAGGAACTGCAGAACGGGGTCAGTGTTCCATTGGTTGGTTCTATGGTTTCAAGCTGCACCTGATCATCAATGACAAAGGTGAAATATTGTCTTTTTATCTCACTAAGGGCAATGTAGACGACAGAAATCTAAAACATATGATGGATATGACCAAAGATATCTTTGGCAAACTCTATGGAGATAAAGGGTATATTTCAAAAGCAATGGCCGATATATTATGGGGAAACAGCGTTGAAATGGTGACCAAACCAAGAAAGAATATGAAAGGTATAAAACTTGAGTCAAACTGATAAAACAATGCTCAGAAAGAGAGCTATCATTGAATGTGTAAATGTTGAACTCAAGAACATTTGCAAGCTACAGCATACTAGACATCGGAATGTCAATAACTTCTTGTTAAATATTTTAGGGGCATTGGCTGCTTATGCTTTTTTTCCTTAAAAACCTTCTTTAAACATTCAGTTTGAACAGCAAGAAAACCAATTATTCCTTGCTGTTTAAACCGAACTCACGTTAAATATGTAGTTCGTAGGGCGGATACAAATACATTCCGTATATTCACTACGTCGCCCTTTGACTTTAGATGTTCAAGTACTTTTTGTTCTATTGCCCTTAATAACTTTGTATCAGATACCCCATCTAAGACAGGAGCAACCATCAAAAAAGCTCGTTCAGCTTTACTATATCTCTAAAGGTATTAAATGACTTGCCGACATATGATAAACCTTTTTTAATGCCCTTATAAGCTGTATTTTATATTTTAGTATTCTAAATAATAATTGTATTTTTATAACAATTAACTTAGTGATGACTTAAATTATGCTTTTAAGGCTTAAGACTTTAATATTATTATTGAGTCTATTATTCGTGCTGTTTTCTTCATGTAATAAAGAACTTCCTGTAATTAAATCCCAAGAATCTATAAAGGATTTGATTTTAGATTCGATTTATTACTATGCTAAGGAGGTGTATTTTTGGAATGAAGAAATACCAAATTATAATATATTTTCTCCAAGAAAAAAATATGGGCAAATTTCACCTGATTTATTTGCGTATAAAACTGAATTATATGATATAACACAGTTAAAGATTGATAAAATTACTAATTTACCATATGAGTTTTCTTTAAATGGTATTCCTAAGTTTAGTTATATTGAAGAACGTAGTTCAAAATTTAAGTATAGTTCAATGCTTAGTAATGTTATTGAAAACAATAATATAATTACTGCAGAACTTAATAATATCCCTTATTTAAAATTTAATAACTTTCATAGTTTAGAAAATGTACAATCAATATTTGATAATTTTTTCTTAGCTATTTCATTGAAACGTCCTAAAACATTGATTATTGATTTAAGAGAGAATTCAGGAGGGTATATTGAAACAGTTGAATACTTAGCAAATCTTATTATTTCAAGTAATAATAATAATAAAGTTATGTTTTCTGAAGAGTTTAATAAGACTTTAATTGAAGGAAAAGCTAAAATACTGAGGAATCAAGTATATTTAGATGAAGAAGGGAAATTTAAAATTATTAATGGAAGACTCGCTACATTAGATGATGTTGATTATACGGAAAAAAATAATACATATTATTTTAGTAAAAAGGGATTTTTGGAGTCTATAGAACAAATTTATTTTATCACTTCTCCTAAAACCGCATCAGCAAGTGAAATGTTAATAAATGTTCTTTCACCATATATCAACATTAAAATCTATGGTGGAAAAACTTATGGAAAACCCATTGGAACTTTTCCTATAAAAATAAAGGACTATTCACTATTTATTAGCTCATTTGTAATAAAAAATGCTAACGGTTATTATAATTATTTCAATGGTTTTACACCTAACATATATTGCAACTATAGAAGTGAAGTAAATGAAGAGCTTAATGATGATTGTCTTAATTGCATTTTTTCAAACTTGGGTATTAATATTGAATCTAAAAATATTAAGATTTTAAGTAGACGAAGCAATCAGATTACTATGGATATAGATAGCCATAAAGAAGCTGTGAAAGGGAACTTTAAAATAAAACCTCTAAATAAAATAATTTATGAAAAAGAAAACTAATTTTTTTTTATTACTTTGTGTATTTTGTTTCTCAAATTGTTCTAAAGATTTAATAGAAGAAAGAAAATTACTTCCAAATAAATCAAATCAGTTAGCAGCAGGTGCAGATGGTGACCTTGACTTACTAGGTTATGGTATTGATATTACGAAAGATTTGTCTGGAACCTCGACTCAAAATGGAAGTACTTCTGATGTACGTATTTTTGATATGTCTAAATTTAGAAATAATCAAAATAGATGGATTGATATAAATGGTACTACCCATGGTTATGATTATTTTATTAGTGGTGTAACTGCGTATGACTATTCTAGGGATTATAGTGAAAAGAAATCAAGTTCATTAGCTATTGGTATCAGTGATCCCCCTGTGACTGTTAACGAAAAACCAAATTTTACTCAAACAATTAAGAGTGAAAAGAACTATGAAGATCAGACTATCAATAAATTTTCGACTAGGTATTCTTACGCTACATTTGAATTAGTTCATCAAATAAAGAGAATACGTTTCACTCAAGACGTAACTAAGGATTCATTAATAAAGGCTTTAACTCCAGAATTTTTGACGTTTGTACAGAATAATACTGCACAAGCAATTGTTAACCGTTATGGAACCCATATATTACTTGATATAAGTATTGGAGGAATTTTGAGGATTAATACCAGTGGCGATGTTTCATCGCAAAGCACAAATGAATTAAAAAGTTCTCATATTAAAACAGGTTTATCTTTAAATGTTTTTAAAGTGTTAAGTATTGATAAAGAGTCTAACAAAACTCTTTCTGAAAAAACACAGATTAATCAAGAAATAAGAGTTAAACAATCTAGAGCTATATACTTTGGGGGAACTAATTCGGGAAGATCTTTTTCCATTGATAAAGATGGTAATTCATCAGAAAACTTCAATGCATCTAGTTGGCAGAGTAGTATAAATGATCGTAATGCTGCATTAATAAGTATAGGTAGGGCTGCTTACATTTATGATTTTATAGCTGATCCAGTAAAAAGAAATCAAGTAAAATTAGTTGTTGAAAATCATATTGAAAATCATCAAATTCAACTTCATGAGGATTACACAATACAATTAATAAATATATTATCATTTGTAGCAAAGGCGGGACAACACCATTACCTTGCAACATCAATGGTTAATGACTTAAATTATTGGAGATATGAAGGATCAGGGTTTAAAGCTTTTAAAACTCAAATACCAGGAACCGTCCCAGTGAAGGTTTATGCTAGTCATTTAAGATCAAGTCATTATTTCACTACTGGAGTTTTAAATTCTACCAACACAGATATGAATTTTTGGAAATGGCAGGATGAGGGGGTTTCCTTTTATGCTTACAGTTCTCAAATTCCTGGCACTATCCCAATTTATGAACATTATAGTCCAAGCGGTACAGATCATTATTATAATCCACAATCAAATAAAGGATTAAATAATAATACATATTGGAAAGATATAAAGGGGCCAGTATTTTACGCTTATCCGGCTAATTATTATCAATAAGGTTGTTATTAATTTTTCAGCAGTATAATTTTTAAATTTGTCTGCTGAAAAATGTTAATTAATGATTTTGATCTGTTTCAAAGCCAACGCTGAAATTCCGTATTCTTCAGGTATTCTGAGTCCAACAAGATGTCCTAATGCGGTATAAAAGTAAAATCTTCCCATAATTCTAGATCCCGCTGGTAACAAAATAGCAATTTCCTGAATAAAAGCCATTATTTTTGGTATTGGTATTCAGGATAACGGCTATCTCTTTTGCTACACTTTAAAATCTTTAAACTGTTCATCTGTCAATTTCTTCCAACGAAACACTTTTGTAACCACTACAGATGAAACCTCTCCAATATTTTGTCCATTCTTTTGACAGCATACCTATCAAATAAAAGTTCAACATACTTTTTATCTGCATTAAACGTATCCGCCCTACGAACTACATATTTAATTACTGAATAATCTTCTTATAGTTCTGTGGATATAGATCCTTAAGGTTTTTATGATTTATTGAAGGATCATGTACAAAAGTTGTGGAGTAGATGAAAAATAATCGGATATTTGCATAGTTATATTATTCAGATACACAATTCATTTAAAGCTTTAATGGGATCAAGCAATATTTTGTAGGGTATATTTTAACCACTGAAATGGGTTTACCTCATGTTTTTTGCAGATAGCAAAGAACGAGTAGATCATAGCAGCACGCTGTGCTGCCTCATGGCTGCCTGCAAATAAATAGTTTCTGCGTCCTAAACAGCAAGGTCTAAGTGCATTTTCGCATTGATTTGTATCAATCTGTAGATTTCCATCATATAAGTACGCTGAGAGCGCGTCCCATCTGGTGTATGCATAAGCCATTGCTTTTCCGATCTGACTTTTAGGTAAAGTTTTCTTTATCTTCTGAAAGATCCATTTCCCCAATTCGTTGATGACTGGTAGCGATTTCTCAAGTCGCAGTTCCTTGGTCTGTTCTGCGGATAACTCCTCTTGTTTAGCTCGCTTTTCAATCGCATATAATTGTATTCTCATTTAATAAATGTTCTAATGAAGCTAAACTAAAACCTTTGTCCGATCTAGATCTCGACTTGTCTACATATAATATCTTTATCGGGTATTGAGGAAGGTCATTATGCTTATCATAAATTTGTTGTTCATATTTCGTTTCTTTACATTTGCTAAAAAAATACAGCTATTTTGGCATTGGAGTCACGATCTTTTGTGCTATCTGACAATAAAATGTTAAAAATTGAATTTTACTTGTATTTATTTTCAAATTAAACACAGATAATCAGCTGTTAATATAAATATCCTTTATGTTCTAATTTTTGCCAATAGAGTGTTATGAATAATCTTTAATTTAAAAACCTCTAATATAGTGGAGTAAAACCATTTTAACTTGTATAGCCCCCCTTATGTGCTAATTAATAAAATATTTGTATATTAAACACTATAAACTTAGAGCAAGATGCTATCAGTACATATTGTCCAATAACGAAAGATTATCCATATGTATCAGCGCTAAATTGAATAATCGATAAATGAAATAATCACCTTAAGTTTTTTTTGATATATGGACTTTCATAACTGGATACACTTGGAGAGATTATATAATAAAATAACACTTACTGTAATGAAAATTTCATATTTAACAATTTTACTCTGCTTAATTTGTTTTTTATCAATTTTAACATCATCCTGTACAAAGGATAATATAGAGAACGAAAGTCAAACTGAAGTTGATGTGTATTATGTCAAATACAAAATTTCCACTTCAGGTACTAGAATTTTTAGTAATTGGTCTGTAACTACACCTACTGGATTATTTACAAAAAAAGACTATAATACTAGGAATTGGGAAGGGACTTTTGGACCTCTTAAAAAGGGATTTAATTGTGTTGTACAAATAGGTAGCGGAGAGCCAACCATCCAAATTTATATTTCGAAGAATAATGAACCCTTTGCATTAAAGTCGAGTAGTACGGGAAAATCGTTGTCATATAAAATTCAATAGTGTTAAGCTCAATTACTATTGTTTATCTACTTATAGTTATATTGTCATCTATTCATACATTTGAGACAATATGTTCGTTCTATGCAAACGTAATAAAAGCGGTTCCACTAGTGTTCAGATTATTGATAAATCTTCTGGTCGGTACACTGTTCATCAAACTGTTGGCTGTTCTTCAGATTAACAAGAGATAGATCGTCTTATAAAAAAAGGTAAAAGGATTATTGATAGTACTGGTGGGCAAACCAGTATTCCATTTTATCGTTCCCAATAACTAGACTTCATCGATACCTATTTTGTATAGCTTGGATGCAAAGAGTCTTGTTGGTTCAGAGTTGTTGCTAGTGCATATTTTTAATGATATTGGCTTCAATGCTATTGATGAACAACTATTTTAACATCTAGTAATCAAGAATATAGCTATCTTATCACTAAGCTAAAAACGACCGATTACCGGATGAAGTATAAAGGCATATACGTGAGTGTTTTCGATTTATAGATTTTTGGATAAACTTCATCAAGAGCAAATAGATCTGGTCAAAGAAATAAGTTTTGCACATACTCTAGGTATTCTTGGAGGAAAACTATCAATCGTTTTCTACGATGAAACAACCTTGTATTTCGAGGTGAATGATGAGGATGACTTGCGTAAAAGAGGTTTTAGCAAAGATGGGAAACACCAACCCCCACAAATCGTACTTGGTTTACTAGATAAGTGAAAATGGGTACCCACTGGATTATGATATTTTTGAAGGGAACTAGTACGAGGGAGAAACGATGATACCTCTCATTGAATATTTCACTTCTAAATATTCATTTGAAAATTTGGTTGTTGTTGCAGACTCGGGTCTTCTATCTAAGAGTAACATACAAAAACTTAAAGATCGCGGCTATCAATATTTCAGGTGCCCGTATAAAGAATATGGGAAAAAGTATAACCGAGCAGATTTTGAACCTTAAACTAGGTAAAAAAGAGAGTGCAGAAATTAAAATGAGGGGGAAGATAAATAGCGTTTCTTCTGTATACTTTTTACAATCTGAACATCCTCAAAGAGCAGTGCTAGATTGCTCCACGACAGCTCACCTTTTTTAAGTGCAGATGTACCGAAAGTATATTTATAACCTATTGATTATAAATCTATAATTAGTATATTTATATAAATTAATCAATTATGCTACCTTATATATTATTGGTGTTTTGCACCATTGCCACTAGCTCTGCTTTAGCACAGCTCTATACTATCGATGGCAAACATACCTATGGCTTAGGAAGTAATATTACTATAGGGATTCACCTCAGCAAAGTCAAACACTTTCTTCCCTATGTTGAGGCTAATATTAATGCAGGTTATCTTTATCAGGGAAAAAGAGTAGGCGTAACCCCTCAGGTTCAGTATTCTTTTAAATGGAATACCTTTTCTACGCTTGATGAAGGGTTTTCTCATCAATTTTTTGGAAGTATACAGTTCCCCATTTCCTTTAGCACAGGGGAAAGCAAAAACAATAGGCATTATAACAGCAATTATAATCAGCCCTTCTATGCCTTCGCCGACTTGAGCACACCGGCAATCAAAAATCCGTATCACTATGCCTTTACCCTAGGAACGCAGGGAATACTTATGAAAAATCCTAAAGAAAATTTCAAATTTCAGCAGGTAGGTACCGTGAATCTTAAAGCTGACGAGTTTCATATATTTTATCAGAATGACGGAGTGATGCTACCTTTTATGATTGATGGGTATGACAGGTGGTACACAAGCAGTCTATTGATTGCCTGGCACAGGTCTGCGCACCAGCTGTTCAATCATTTTGCGCTGGCTTATAATCGTTTTACTGGGTATTCACCCCTTTCGTATGAGCTAGCCAAAAAGATAGGTGATAATGTCGTAGATTATAAAGAACAAGGAGAGCTACTATATAATGAAGATTACCTGAGATTTACTGCTGGTCACAGCCAGATTGGTAATATCAACCTAAAGGCTATTAATCCTGAACTTAGGGTTATTCAAGGACAGAAAGCTGTCCATTATGTAAGCAATATGCCTTACCATATTGATAATTCACAGCTGCGCTTTTCAGTAGATGTGCAGTCACAGATTTTTATTTCTAAGCACCTCAACAATGAAAAACATTAACGGTTTCATCTTTTTGCTCCTTTTTATGATGGTATGTATATCCTCATGCCGTTTTACACATTTTGTATCTCAGCTTCCAAGTAATAGTAACTTACAGGCGTTTTCTTTACCTTCTTTTGATGTGTATGTCAAATATGATACAGTAAATAATGTAGCAGAAGCTATCAATTATACTACCGCACTAATTAAAGGAAATGTAATAGTAGGAGTACATTATCTCTTTGTCGAAAAGGGAAACAGCGAAAATAGAAAAGTAATGCACTGCACACCTATACATTATTACCACCGGCGCAAAGGAGATGGAATCATTCGACATAACAACCCGAATTTTAATGATGCCTTGCATAGGAAACGCAGATATGTTAATGTCCGAGAAATACTCCGAATATTGGTAGGGAGCTTGGAGTCTAATAATGCAATAGTCTTTAAAACCTATGAAAAGGAGGTAAATCAGCAATGGCATATTAAATTTGTGGAAGACTCATCAGCTATACAGCTGCAGAAGGTTACTTCAACCTCCTTTAAGAAGAAAAATAAAGATAATGCAACAGTACTTATTGATTCTGTATTTTCCAAAGCTGTAATTTTCAAACGCCTGAATGATCCTCAGCTGGTCTTTGCTTCACCAAAGGACAGCTTGGTTATGCCGCTAATTGATACTTTTTATCTAACAAAATACACAAAAAAGAACAATCATGCTTACTTTCGGCCTCAGGAAGATTCGCTGTATATTATAAAGTTGAAAAAGAGGGTGCGACGAAGTATACTATAAAGATGCAGATGGTATTGGGGAGGAATTATTTATTAAATGATAATAATAGATTAGATAGCTATATAAAATATCTTAAGTGGTATGAGAAAAGACTCTCGTAATTTTCTTTATGTGCAGTATGCTAAATATTTGGAGCAGTATAATCCTAATATTTTTTTAATTTTTTAAAATGCATTTCAATTTTTTCTTTCATTCTCAATATAATTTCATTATCTGAATCATATATAGATATCTCGAAACTGAAACTCATTATCACAATATTGAAAACCCATATGAAGTTACCTTTCCGGTTTTAGTAATTTCCCAGCCATGAGCAAAAAGATCTTGTTTATTAGCATAATTAAATGGAGTCCACATCATTTTTTTTGTATTGGGTTTAAGGAAATGATTCTTAGTAAGATAAAGACTCCATTGTAAAAAATCAGGTAAAGAAATAGCCAATCCATTTGCTGCGTGCGACCTCAACCCTCCGATATGTAGCAACTTTTGAAATTGTTTAAGAGAATCATTAAAAACATATTTTTGTATCCGATTCGGGATTTTTTCAAGAGAATTAGAAGAGAATACTACTTTATTCTTTGCATCAGAAAATTGATTTTTCAATATATATTCTTCAAATCGTTCACCGCTTATCTTTTCAATAATCATTGCCAAAAGCATATAATTAGTCTGGTTGTAACTGTATTGATTTCCTGTTAAGAATTCCATTTTTTCTTTTGAAAGCCACTGCAGAACTTGATTTGCAGAAGTATCGGCTGGAATGCTGTCATATCGTGCAAAATCCGGAATACCAGACGAGTGCGACAAAAGATTCTCAATTCTTACCTCTTCCCAATCTTTAGGAAGTTGGGTAATATACTTTGCAATTTTATCATCTAATGAAAGCTTTCCACTTTCAATTAATTGAAATACAGCAATATTTGTTTTCAGCTTAGTCGTAGAATAAACCCTGAAAAGAGAGTTTGGATTTACTTTACCATCAGAATCTAAGTTTTCCTTACCATAATATTTCTGAAAAATAATGCTATCATTCTGTATAACACCAACTGCCAAACCTGGAATCTCATATGATTTAATTACTTTCTTAAGGTAATTGTCAATTATTTTTAATTTATTGTTATTTTGGCTAAATCCTAAATGTGAAATGTTTAGAAAGAAGAAGATAAACAGTGTTTGTTTCATTAGTTGCTGGTTTGGGAACAATATATTAACTTTTAATTTAAATCTAGACGGAAGTGTATATTTATTATTCAGAATATAGTTTTTTGGAATAAAAACAATTGTAACATTGACTTCGGGCGTGAGGAACTCAAGCACAAGCTGCTGCTGATCGAAGACCTCGACGGAGCGGAGAGTGTACTGTACCCGCTGCGGGAGCTGCAGAGCAAGCGACGTATCAGCAAAACCGTAACGCTAAAAGACAACAAGGGCAACCTGAAAACGGTTACGCTGAACGTGGAGGGGCCGGTATGCGTTAGCGGCTGTACGACCCGTGAAAAGCTGTAAGAGGACAATGCCAACCGCTGTATACTGCTGTATATGGACGGCAGCAGCGAGCAGAACAATAAGATCATGGACTACCAGCGCATGCTGAGCGCAGGGTTAGTGGATGAAGCCGCACAGCAGAAAATAAAGCATACGGTAAAGAACGTACAGCGGATGTTACTGCCGATCAGCGTGCGCATTCCCTACGCCACCTACCTGCAGTTGCCGGAGGCCGTGTTCAAGCCCAGGCGTACGATGCTGTTATTGCTACTGTTCACCGAAACGGTGACGTACTACCATCAGTACCAGCGGCAATTGAAAACGGACCAGACGACCGGCGAGCAGTACATCGAGAGTACGCCGGAGGATATCGAAACGGCCTTTACATTGCTGGAAACCACGCTGTTGAAAAAGAGCGACGAGCTGAGCGATGCGTGCCGTGGCTTCTTTGAAAAGCTGAAAGCGTACCTAAAGGAACTGGACACCGATACCTTCCACAGCCGTGATGTACGCACGGCACTTCGTGTCAGCCCCAGCAGCCTTGGCCGTTACCTGTACGAGCTTGACCGTACCGGTCATATCCGTATCGTCAAGGGCAACCGATATAAGGGCTTTGAGTATAAAGTACAGCTCTGGCAGGACATGGAAACCTTTGCGGGAGATACCAAAAAGCTGATAGCCAGCATACTGCAGCAGATCCGTTCAGTAACCCGTATCCCATCAGTAACCCAAAGCACGGATGGGTTACATAACTTGCAGAAAGACAGTAAGAAAGGAGCAGTAACCCATGACAGTTGAAAAATACAAGGCAACGGACTTTTACAGAACCCTGAATCCGCTGTACAAAAGACTGGTAGCGGGCTTTGCTGAATGGCAGCGTATACTGAACTACGAGAAGACCAGCCAGAGGGATTTGCCCAAGATGATAGCGACGTTCCTGAACTACATGCAGGACAACCAAATTACCGATCCTGCAAACATCAGCGATACCCATCTTCAAAATTATTACAGCTACCTCGAACACCGGCCGAACAGGCTTAGGGGCGGCTCGATCAGTAAAAACTACATCCGCAAGCAGCTGCAGGCTATCCGTCGGTTTGCGCGCTACCTTGGCGAGAGCGGCCACGGAAGCTTTGCTGTAAACATCAGAATGACGGGCAGGAGCAGCAACGTCAAGGATATCCTGCTGCCCATCGAGATCAGCGAGCTGTACGACCATACCATGGACGATCCTTTGGGGTACCGTGACCGTGCCATGCTGGCACTGTACTACGGCTGTGGGCTTCGCAAGCAGGAGGGGCTATTGTTGAACACAGAGGACGTACAGCTTGAAAAGGAACTGCTATTGGTCAGAAAGGGCAAAGGCTATAAAGCCCGCTATATACCGCTGGGCAGACAGAACCTAAAATACCTATCGGACTACCTGCTGTACGGCCGTCCGTACCTGAGCCCGGGCAAAAACGAAAAGGCCTTTCTGCTGGGCGTCACCGGAAAACGCTATACCGATGCGTTCGGGCGTACAATCAGACTTGAAAGAATGTCTACATAAAATAGATGAACTCGATATAGATATTTTATTTTTAGATATGGATTTTGGTGATCCAGAAGTAGATGGAAATACATGGTTAAGTATGCTTACGGATCCACCAGTTACTGTGGCATGCTCTTCCTATAGTAATTATGTATATAGTGCCAGAGAAGTTGGAATAAAATATTTTATCGGTAAAACTCCTAGCTTTAGAGCTTTAGAAGAATTACTTAATGATGTCGTATTAGAAGTAGATCGGAAAGCTGAGAAATCAAAAAGAGATGTCAAGCAACTTGAAATTAAAGATGTTTCAGGGGAAGAGGTTATGATTCAGGTTAAAGATATTCTATATGCCATAATTAACAATAATATTCTTACTATTTATTTAGAATCAGGAACTGTTGTGACGCAGATGTCTTTAAAGTCCTTTGCTAGTATGTTACCCCTAGAAGGTTTTGCTAAACCGCATAATAGCTATCTATTAGCATTAGATAAAATAGAAGTAATAAGAGGTAAACAAATATTTCTTAAAAATAAATCCAAAAGTAGAAAAGGGGATGAATTGCTACATATAACTCAAGAATTTGCCAAAGAGTTCAGACATAAATATGAAATCTTTAAACAGAATAACCTATCATAGGTTTTTATATAATATGATTTTTTGTATCTAGCGTTATATTTTGGTGTGCGATTATTAAATGTATTAACAATTTGATTAAATTAATAAGTAGATATCTAAAGCCTTCCCATTTGTGGAAGGCTTTTATTCTTACTAGGTATTAAACCAAAATCACAGTCTCCTTGTTCTCTGCATAAATCACAACAATTATAGAAGTGGAATTATGACAAGAGAAGAAATTCAAGAATTAATTAATAGCGACTTTCATGTGCTGAAAGAAGGAATTGCTATAAAAGTAGATGGGGAGATCATAGATTATATCCAGCAGCTGGATGAGAAGGATAGCCCGGTGTATGTATTAAAGGATTTATTGGATTGGTCAGACGATGAGCTACAACAACTACAACCCGCAGCCCTTTAAGCTTCCAGATTGGATGTATAATCTTTTGGGGTTGTTGCTGACTGTAGCATTGATCTGGGCGGTACAGCAAGGTATAATTGACAAAGTCTAAAGAGATTGCATAATAGCAATCTCTATATTTTAGTTTAAAGGTTGGATGATTCTATAGCGAAATGATGCGATTTACATGTATAGTTTGTAGGAAGGTTTCATCATGACTAATGACTAGTAATGTTCCATTGTAATGTTTGAGCGCAGAACTAAGAATATCTAAATTTTGAATATCTAGGTTATTCGTTGGTTCATCCAAGATAATTATATCTGGTGCTACCGTACGAATAGAAAGACAGCATAGCAAAAGTCTCATTTTTTCACCTCCACTCAGTAATTCGGTATTTGTATCCCATTTTTCTTTTGAAAATAAAAATCTGGAAAGACGCGATTTTATTTCGTGTTCTTGAAGCGCAGAACTGTTATAGGCCTGTGCCTGTTGAAATACAGTGAGGTTATTCTTTAACAAGGAATAATCTTGATCTATATACAGAGAGGTAGTATCTGCTCGCTGAAGTTGTCCTGTGAATGGCTTTAGATTCCCCAAGAGTAAGTTTATTAAGGTAGTTTTGCCTGAGCCGTTTTTTCCTTTTATGGCAATTCGTTCTCCACTTACAATTTGAAAAGAAAGACTTTCTTTCCACAGTGGCTTATCTTGATAGCGGAAGTTAATTTCAGTAGCTGAAAATAGAATCTTACCCTTATGCAGTTCGGAAACACCAAAGCCAAGCTTAATTCTATCCTGGAGTGGAAATACGGATTGCAGCTCATGAAGCTTCTGGGATATTCCATCAATTCTTTCGGCATGTATACCCTTTAATTTGGAAGTGCTATTCTCTGCTTTGTTGCGCAGGGTATTCATAATAATGCGAGCAACGCCAGATTTTTGCATTTTTTCTTTTCCTCTGGTATCGAGCTTCTGTTGCCTTTGTAAGGTTTCCTTTTCCTTCAATTTAGCTTTACGCAACTCTTTTTGTTTATGCTGAATATCTTTCTGCAGCGCATTAAGGCCTATATGTTTCTGTTCCTTGTAAAAATCATAATTACCTCCATAGACTTCTAGGCCACTCGATGTTAGTTCGCAAATGTTGGGCAATAGATTAAGGAGTTTTCTATCGTGACTCACGACCAGCAGACTGGAATTTGTCGTTTGAATAAAATTATAAAGGAGTTCTCGGCTATATCCATCAAGATGATTACTAGGTTCATCCAATAGAATGATCTGAGGAGAATGGATAAGGATACCTGCTAAAAAGACTTTGGTTTTTTCTCCTCCACTTAACTCGCCTAATCTTGTATTAAGGTTTAGATATTGTAAACCCCAATATGCTAAAGCTTCGTTGCAGCGTTCCTCGATGTTCCAATCGTTGTCCAGCCAGTTGTAATATTTTTCGTCTGTAGTCCCCTTTAGAATTTCCGATAGGGCTGTGATTTTTTTATCTACTTCTAAGGCTTGCGCAATAGTCCAATCATTAAATTGCCCATATATTTGAGGGATATAATATAGATTTCCTTCGATATAACGTTCCCCAGAGGTAGGCTCGAGTTGATTCGCTATAATTTTAAGCAATGTAGATTTTCCTACACCGTTGTTACCCAATAGCGCTACCTTTTCACCCTTATTAAGGGAAAAGTGAATGTTGTCAAAAAGTGTGGTGCCACCAAATGGTGTATATGAAATGTATTGTAGAGTGACCATAATTCCTTCTTTTAAAATTAAACCATGCGCACATCGTATCAGAAATACGGATGTCGGTATTTGTTTAGCGGAAAGAAATAAGGTATTACATACTGTATATATTATGGTCTTTGGTTTCAAAGATAAAAAAATAATATGAACTGTAAATAATAGGAATTTTGAATTACGAATAACGAGATACGAATTACAATTCTTGAAGTGGAGGCTTGTGATGAGGTTGTAATATATAGTCCTACCGAATCAACGTACGGAATTTCTAATTCTCAATTGTCCATGTTCAATTTCCATTGGCAATTATTTTATCCCTTCCTCGATTTGGATACACAATGGCAGAATATGGCTACAGTGATTGTTGTTTTAATAAGGAATTTTGTTGTATTACTTTTAAATACTATAAAATTATGGGTACAAAAGAAACAAAAGTGGCCCTTGTGACGGGTGCTAATACTGGGATTGGTTTTCAAATAGCTAAAGTTTTGGCGGAGAATAATTATGTCGTGTACATAGGTTCGCGGGATAGTGCGAAAGGCGAAAAAGCGGCATTGGAAATCGGTAGAAATGCAAGAGCATTGCAATTGGATATAACGGATAGCTTGTCTGTTGAAGCTGCAGTAGCTCAAATACAAAAGGAGCAGGGATATTTGTCTTTATTGGTTAATAATGCAGGTATTTCGAATATAGGCAAGAATGGACAGTCGATGGAGGAAATTCTAAATTCACAACGCGCCAGCAAAGCTTCTATAGAGGAAATGAAAGCGGTATGGAATACCAATGTTTTTAGTACGCTGGCTGTGACACAACGCTTTTTGCCGTTATTAAGAAGTGCAGATAATGCACGGATAGTGGTCGTATCGAGTGCGCTGGGATCAATGACCTTAAATGCGGATGTCACACATCCTTATCGTGCACATTTTGATGTGGTTTATGGTGCTTCTAAAGCAGCACTAAATGCGGTGTTTTTGTCTTTGGCCATAGAGCTGGAGCAGACAAATATTAAGGTGAACATGGTAAGTCCGGGTTTTACGGCTACGGCACTTAACAATTTTCAAGGGACAGATACAGTGGAGGAAGGCTCCCGTGAACCTATTCGTGTAGCATTGTCTGAAGATTTGCCTTCTGGAATATTTACAGGGCCAGGCGACTTTTCACAGAGACAGAATGTAATTCCTTGGTAATCTTACAATCATTTTAAAACCTATGGTCTATATCTTTCCATAGGTTTTTGTATTTTTTACTATGAAAACAAAAAAGAACATCTTATCCGCTTTCGTTCCATATCAGAAAGCCATAAAGCTTTTGGTCTACCAAAGCCCAATCATCCCTTGATAAGTTTGGTTCATTTTAATGATGAGTATCCTTTCAAACCTGAAATGGCTCCTGTCTATGATATACTTAATTTTTATAAAATTACTTTTATCACAAAGAATAGTGGAAAGTTAAGGTATGGACAAAACTATTATGATTTCAATGAAGGGAGCATGATGTTTTTAGCACCGAACCAATTGGTAGGGGGGACAGAATACAATAGTAAAACGTACGCTTATATTTTGCTTATACATCCTGATTTTCTGATGGGCTATCCTTTGGCACAAAAGATTAAACAGTACACGTATTTCTCTTATTCTTTTAATGAGGCTTTGCACTTGTCGGATTCGGAAAAGGAGACTATTCTCTCTATTTATCACATTATGGATAAGGAAATAAATAATAGAGTAGATGTGTTTAGTCAAGAGGTTATTATCGCGCAAATAGAACTATTGCTTAGTTATGTCAACCGATTTTATCAGCGCCAGTTTATCACGCGAAAGGCGGCAAATAAGGATGTGCTTCAAAATCTGGAAGCTCTTTTGGATGATTATTTTAATGGTGATAAGCCATTGCGTGAAGGTATACCTTCGGTACAGTTTGTCTCCGAAAAATTGAATATTTCTGCTGGATACCTCAGTGATGTGCTCCGCTCGTTAATGAATCAAAATACCCAGCAATATATTCATCAGAAATTAATTGAAAAGGCGAAAGAAAAGCTTTCCACGACACATTCTACAGTAAGTGAAATAGCCTATGAATTGGGATTTGAACATTCTCAATCTTTTAATAAGCTATTCAAACGTAAAACGCAGCAAACACCATTGGAGTTTAGAGCTGCTTTTGATTATCATTCGAAAAAATGCCGATTTTTAATTATCAATTGTTAATTATTAATGGTTAATTATTAATTTTCAATTGTTGATTATCCAAACCGTAACATAGTGGAGCTCATCGAAGATAAACTCATCACTGTACCGTATCGGTACAAAGGCTAACTTTTCCTGCTATTGCCGATCTGCTAAGGCGATATTTTCATATTTGTAAGGATGATGTTTGTATTCAAATATATAAATCAATGAGTTTAAAAAATTGTATAATACATACAATTTATCCAAATGTCGCCTAACAAACTTTTGCGAAAATGTAGGAAGGAAGAAACTTTGTTGCAAAAGTTTTAAGCGACGAGTTTTAGCTCCACTGAGCTCGGCTATTAGCTTTCGGTTTTGCATTCTTTTTTGAGGTAAAAAAGAATGAGCCCCTCGCGGCTCGAGCGAGAGTACAACGAGTTAATAGATATTTCACTGCGCTCAATATGACGGTGATAAAAAGAAGTTATTAGCAAGAGTGAATGATTTGTTCTTTTTACTTTTTAAGATATTTCACTGCGTTCAATATGACGGTGCTTGGGTTGCAGGAGAGTAGAAGATTAATTATCCATTAACTATTAACAATTATTCATCAATCATTAACAATTAACCATTCTCCATTAACCATTCCCTTGCAATCGATTACGTAAATATTTGTAATCAAATTGTTATAAAGTCATTATCAAGTTCTATTTTTATTATTAATTAATGCAATCGGTTGCAATTATAAGTATTGAATTATTACTTTATTGCGTAACTGTTTTTATTCCTCATAATAGGGGTAAAAGATTATTGCGTATTAAAAGATTTAACCAATTAGATTTTTGTCTATCTAGAAAACATTTATACATAATAAACAGTGTTTCTGTTCATTTTATTTGGCTTAACTATTATCTCTTGATAGTGTTGTGCTATTCATTATGACAGGGGCTGATAACAATTTTAAACTCTACCTTATGAAAAAAACAAAACAAAACCATTATGTATTAAGGATATCCTTATTCCTTTTTCTGGTGATGTTCATTCCTAATCTTCTTTTGGCGCAGCGGGTCTTGCGTGGTAAAGTGGTTAGTGAAGACGGTACACCATTATCGAATGCGAGCATTCAGGTAAAAAATCAAGCTACCAGTACGTCAAGTGGTGCTGATGGCTCTTTTTCTATTAATCTTCCATCGGGAAGATCTACGCTTACGGTTTCTTACATTGGATTTATCAGTCAAGATGTGGCCGTAGGAGAAAATCAAAATAGCATCACCGTGACTTTATTATCTGAGACGACTTCGTTGGAAGATGTAGTCGTGGTAGGTTATGGTACACAACGTGCAGAGGCCGTGACGGGGTCGGTTTCCTCTATTCGTGGTGATGCCTTGCGTGAAGTGCCTTCGGCGAATATTTCACAGGCTTTGCAAGGTCGTCTTCCTGGGGTGGAGTTGACACAAACTTCTTCTCAACCAGGTGCTGTCATGCAGATAAGAATTAGAGGTTCTCGCTCGCTGTCGGCAAGTAATGATCCGTTAATTGTGTTGGATGGAATTCCGTTTCCAGGCTCTTTAGCTGATATCAATCCAAATGATATCAAAAGTATAGATGTTCTAAAAGATGCTTCGGCTACAGCAATTTATGGTTCTAGAGGTGCTAACGGGGTCATCTTAGTGACCACAGACAAGGGCAGTGCGGGACAACAGGCTCGTTTCAATTACAATGGTTTCGCTGGGGTACGCGATTTGTTTGCGCGGTATCCGATGATGAATGGTCCAGAGTTCGCAGCATTGCGTAAAGCGGCTGGTCAATATTCGAATTCATTGGATGAGTCGGATGATACGGATACAGACTGGCAAGATCTATTGTATACGAAGGGCTTGATGAATAGCCATGATATAGGTGTCAATGGAAGTACACAAGGAGGCGTTTATTCCTTTAATGCAGGGTATTTAAACGATAAAGGTGTTATCCCTACGCAAGAATTCAAAAGATATGCTATTCGCGGAAGTTTAGACCAAAGCATTGGACAGTATGTTCGCGTTGGTTTTACGACGAATAATAACTTCAGCATCAACCAAGGTGGTAATGTGGGCGTATATGGCATATTGAGTATGTCTCCATTAGCAAATCCTTATAATGAGGATGGTACTTGGAAAAGAACGATTAGAATGCCTCTAGATGAGCCTTGGTCATATTCTAGAGATGTAGTTAATGATTTAAAAGACCTTTGGTTAAGTCAAAATAGAGCTTATGGTACATACAATACTTTATATGGGGAACTAAGCATCCCAGGAATCGAGGGGCTTAAATATCGTGCAAATTTGGGTTTAAACTACCGTCAAAATAATAGCGGAAGTTATACAGCGAGTGGTATTAACAGTACCAATCCCGAGACAGTTTCTACTGCTTCTATAGGCAATGGAATGACTACAGATTGGGCTATTGAAAATATCCTTACTTACGACCGTGTTTTTGCGGAGAAGCACAACTTTAATGTGGTAGCCCTTTATTCGGCTTCAGAAAACCGTTTCAATGATTCTCGTGTGAATGCACGTGATATTCCAGCGGATGCATTTCAGTTCTATAATCTAGGTCAGGCAGCGGGAGAGATTACAGTAAATCCAAATGAACAAAACTACCGTGTCAGCGGCTTGATGTCGGTGATGGGTAGGGTCATGTACTCGTACGATAACCGCTATATGTTGTCTGCTACCTTGCGTTCGGATGGTTCTTCGCGCTTAGCGAAAGGTCATCAATGGCATACCTATCCAGCGGTATCTGCAGGTTGGAATATCGGTAATGAGTCTTTCATGAAAGATACGGACTGGGTGAATATGCTGAAGGTGCGTGTGGGCTATGGTCAGACTTCGAATCAGTCAGTAGCGCCATATGCTACGTTGGGAAGATTGAGTACTCGTCCTTACAATTTTGGTGATGAATATTCTACGGGATATTATGTGACGGAATTGCCTAATCCTTCTTTGGGATGGGAATATTCAGAGACTGTTAATTATGGTTTGGATTTCGGATTATTTAACAGCCGTTTATCGGGTACTATAGAGTATTATTCGACACAGACGAAAGATTTGCTGTTGGGTGTAGGCTTGCCAGCTACGTCAGGTGTAAGCAGTTATACGGCGAATGTAGGTCAGACACAGAATAAAGGTATTGAGTTGTCACTAAATGGTGTCATTCTGGATAATAAGAATGGCTGGACGTGGGAAGCTGGATTAAATCTTTATGGCAATAGAAATAAATTAGTAGCCTTGGCTTCGGGTGCTACACGTGACGAAGGTAACTGGTGGTTTGTAGGACATCCTATTGACGTAATTTATGACTATGAAAAGATTGGGCTTTGGCAAGAGGGTGATCCGCATTTAAATGTTTTAGAACCAGGAGGTAATGTGGGTATGATTAAAGTTAAATATACAGGAGACTACAATGCGGATGGTACACCGGTACGTGCTATAGGCGCGGATGATAGACAGATCATGAGTATTGAACCAAAAGTCCAAGGTGGATTCAATACGCGTGTAGCTTACAAAGGTTTTGATTTGTCGACAGTGGCAGCCTTCAAGAGCGGAGGTACGCTAATAAGTACTTTGTATTCTTCTTCGGGTTATTTGAATATGATGAGTGGCCGTCGTAACAACGTACAGGTAGATTATTGGACGCCAGAAAATACTGACGCTAAATATCCTAAACCTGGGGGCATCATGAGTGGTGACAATCCAAAATATGGTAGTACACTCGGTTATTTTGATGCCTCTTATTTAAAAATCCGTACGATCTCATTGGGGTATAATCTGGATAATAATCAGTGGATAAAAGATATGGGTGTAAATAGATTGAGAATGTATTTCACTGCGCAGAATCCATTTGTGCTATTCTCTCCGTATAAGGATGAATCAGGTATGGATCCTGAAACGAATTCTTATGGTAATGAGAATGCGGCTGTAGCGTATTCACAAAATTTGAGAAGATTATTAACAATTGGTACGAATGCTCCAGCTACGCGCAGCTATATACTGGGTATTAATTTAACATTCTAAAAGATAACGAAATGAAATATATACGTACAAAAACAATATTAGGTGCAGCATTTTTGATGCTTAGTGCAGCAAGTTGTACACATATTTTGGATGAACAGCCGCGTAGTATTTACGAGCCGGGATTCTTTAAGACCGAAAAGGGGGTACATGGCGGGTTGACTTCGATGTATGCACACTTGAGATATATTTATGGTCAGGCGTATTTCTACAATACTACACTAACAGGTACGGATGAGGTGACCTGGGGACAAAGTGCTGATGGAAACTTCAAGGACATGGACTTGTCGGGTGTAGGGGAGATCACGCCATCAACCAGTAGAGCGGATGTCTTGTGGGGAACAGCATTCTCTAATATCAATACAGCAAGTGGTATTATTGAGAATGCCAGTGATGTGGGAGTATCGGATGCCTTAATTGCAGAAGCTCGATTCTTTAGAGCATTTGACTATTTTCAGTTGGTGCAAACATTCGGTGGTGTGCCTTTGGATTTGGGAGCAGGTGTATTGAGATTTAATACCAGTCCAGTAAGAACTTCGGTACGTAATACCGTGCCCGAAGTGTATACGCAAGGTATTTTTCCTGATTTAGTGCAAGCTATTAATGAATTGCCTGTGACGCCACGTGTCACAGGTGGAGCGACACAAACCTTAGCGCGCTTGTATTTAGCAAAAGCTTATCTCACTTATGCTTGGTGGCTAGAGAACCCGAATAATATTCCTACTTATCCACAAGCTGATCGTGTTGATCCGGATGGACATAATGCACAATGGTATTACCAAAAAGCTTATGATATCGCGGTACAAGCTATTGACAACCCAGGTCCTTTTGGTTTACAGCCTACATTTTATGATGTGAATCTTGGTCCTAATGACCGCAACAACGAAATATTGTTGTATGCTGACCATACAGAAAGTAGCGAATTTTACAATGGTAGTAGCTTGACCTATGCCAATGGTGGTGCTCCAGATAACTTTGCGGGTTGGATGATGACTTGGAACTATACTGATATCCGAAGCGGAACGAATCCTGATGGTTCAGGCCCTGTAAGTTCGGTTCAGCGTGAAGCAGCGCAACATTTGGGAAGACCTTGGACGCGTATGGCACCGACAATTGGCGCTATTACCAATACATTTGCCGATAAAACAAATGATTCCCGATATGATGGTACTTTCGTAACCGTATATCGCGGCAATTGGCCAAAAGGAGGGGTTAATAATGCGACTTTGTATAATGCCAACAATCTTCCTGTAACCCCTGGCGCTCCCATATTATCTTTCTTAAATGAAGAGCCTGCTACAGCAATTACTTATCCAAGTGGAGCTGGAAGTAGCAATATAGGCGCGGGTACACTTCCTGGAAGAGCAGATTACGTAGTGGGTCCTCAAGGTATAAGTAGAATAGTTTATCCAGGCCTTTGGAAGTTGGGTCCTTACCGTACGGACAATGGAACAGGTCTAGGTCAGCCGAATGCAGCCAGTACAAGACCATATAATATTGCTAAATTCTCTGAATTGTATTTTGTAGCCGCTGAAGCTGCAGTAAAAGGTGCAAATGTGCAAGCAGGCAAATCGGCTAGAGACCTTATCAATGTGATACGCGCAAGAGCAGGTAAATGGAAGTGGAGCAATAGTGGCAATGCAGCAAAAGTAGCAGATAATAGTGCTACTTTACTGAGTCAGACTCCTGCTACTATTACGATCAACTATATCTTAGCCGAACGTTCACGTGAATATTTTGGAGAAGGGTACCGTTGGTATGACCTGGTGCGTACACAAAAATGGAATGAATTAGCTTCTTCATATAGAATCGCAGGGGTCGCAAAAGGTGATCATAATGCGGTGACAGTTAATCGTACAATATTACCACATCATTACCTTCGTCCCATTCCACAAGGACAGATCGAATCTATGCTGATGTCCGACGAAGAGAAAAAGAGTTATCAGAATCCTGGTTACTAATTCTGCTAACAGTATCAATACAGATACAGCCAAAACTAACCCTATTGTCTAGCTGTATCTGAATGAAAATGCCCTTTATCCAAAAGATAAAGGGCATTTGCTTTTGCAAGTGCAAAAAAAGTTAAGATTTCAAACTTGATTTTCTTACAATCAAGTCTGTGTTTAAAACTACTGTATTGGTTAAATTAAGATTGCCATTTCCAGTAAAATGATTAAGCAATATGCGCGCAACTGTTTCTCCCATTTCTACACCCGGATAATTGATGGTGGTAATAGGAGGCTCCGTGACTTTGGAGATAATATCATTGTTAAATCCTACCACAGCAATATCTTGTGGAATGCTAAAACCATGATGGCGAAGGGTGGTTATGGCTACCGCAGCTGAAGAATCGCTTGTGAGAAAAATCCCATCAGGCACATTCTGTTTTTTTACGATTTCATCTTCTATATAGTTCACAATAGCGCTTTCGGTCATGTCGTTAATCACAAATAGTTCTTCCTTAAAAGCGATGGAATAATCTATTAAAGCCTTTTTATATCCCTCAAAACGATCACGATAAACATTTCTGTGCATGTCATTGGTGATATGGAAAATCTTTTTACAACCTTGTTCAATAAGATGTTGTGTCGCTGTATAACCTGCTCTGAAATTATCAATAACAACTTTGGTAGAAGGAAGTTCTTCGGCTATACGATCAAAGAACAGTAAAGGAATTCCTTTATCTATAAATTTTTTAAAATGGCTGTAATCTCGGGTGCCGTTACTTAGGGAAACAATTAATCCATCTACACGGCTATTATACATCGTCAAGGCGTTGTTTTTTTCTTTTTTTTCGGATTCCAACGATTGGCTGATAATTAAATTATAGCCTGCATTATTAGCCACTTTCTCGATACCGGCGATTACAGAAGACATAAAAAGACTATCTAATCTTGGGATAATTACCCCAATCGTGTTGGTTGTTTTCTTACGGAGATTACTAGCGAATTTGTTGGTTTGGTAGCCCATGTCATGGGCAGTTTTCAAAATTTTGTTTTTAGTCTTTGTATTGATTGCAGGATGATTACTTAAACCTCTACTCACCGTAGAAGGCGAGATATTAAGTGCTTTAGCAATATCGTATATGGTTATCTCTTTGTTTTCCATATTTAGGTTGTTTCATATATAAATATAACAAATGCAATTTGATATTGCAATCGGTTGCAATTTATTTAAAATATTAGTTATACTTTTTTAAAGTAGTTGCTATTTGAAAGGAAAAGTCTATGCTTACCAAATTGTGAAGAAGTTCTATGTAGCACATGATAAGAATTGACTGAAGATAGAGACAAAGAAGAGGCTTAATCTGAAAAAATCCTTATTTCTTTGTTTTATGATAATTCAATATACAAGTGGATAATAAACCTACTGTATATTTTATAAAAGCAAACAAATTATAGACTAAATAAAATTTCATTTCCGCATGAATAAGAATTCTTGGACGCATTTGAAGATCCCTACACTAACTACCTTTTACATCTACCTTATTTTTGGAGGTTTCTTGCTTTCTCAAGTACATCAATTAAAAGCACAGGAGCGCATTGCGCCAGCTTATCCACTTATTACACACAATCCTAACTTCAGTATTTGGTCTATGACCGACCAATTGAACGGATCGGTTACAAAACATTGGACGGATGCAGAGCATTCTTTATTGGGAGTCGTAGAGGTGGACGGACAGTTATACCGTTTTATGGGCAAAGAGCCTGCTTATTATACTTCCGTTTTACATACGGCTGAAGAGAAAGAATTTGAAATAGATTATACGCTGAGTGCACCTCAAGGAGATTGGAAAGATTTATCGTATGATGCAAAAGATTGGAAGAAAGGTACTGCGCCTATAGGGGATAATGGTGACTACAGAACGAAATGGACTTCGGACCAAATATGGGTACGTCGCATGTTTACTGTGGAGAATCCAAATAGTATTAATGAGTTGTTTCTGAAACTGAATCATGACGATAATGTAGAAGTCTTTTTAAATGGAAAGTCTGTTTACCGGAAGAATGGTTGGACCAATAGTTTTACTTATATCCCGTTAAATAAAGCGGATTTAAGAAAAGGAAATAACAGTATTGCTATTGCTTTAAAAAATACGGCTGGAGGCAGATATCTGGATTTTGGATTGGTGGACAAACCTAAAGTGAAAGGTCCTAGCATGCAGGAAGCTATTCAACAGAATGTCCAAATAACTGCTACCAGTACAATTTATAATTTTAAGGCAGGGGCAGTGGATTTGAAGGTGACCTTTACATCGCCATTATTGATGGACGATTTGAATTTGTTAGCAAGACCTATTTCCTATATTACGTATAGTTTAAAATCTAATGACAGCAAATCGCATAAAGCCAAAGTTCTTTTGTCTGCTTCCTCGAATATCGCGGTTTACAGAGCGAGTCAAGAAGTTGAAGCCAAGCAGTACACTACCAATAGTTTGGATATACTAAAGGTAGGGACAGTAGAACAGCCCTTCTTACAAAAAGCTGCTGATGATATGCGTATTGATTGGGGGTATTTCTATGTGTCTACTCAAAAGAGGGATAAAGCTATACAATATATTTCTTCAGGTGCAGAGGCTATAGGTGATTTCCGGCAGGGGAATACGAAGAGTGCTTCGGTATTAAATGGAAAAACGTTAGCATTGAATACAGTGTTACCTTTTGATCAGGTAACAAAGAGTGAAACCAGCAAATTCATCAAGTTGGGTTATGATGAGATCTGGGCGATTCAATATTTTAAACAAAATCTTAGACCGTATTGGAATAATACTGGAAATGAAGTGTTCGATACACAATTGGAGAAAGCTGCACAAGAGTACAAATCCGTAATGGCCAGATGTGCTGCTTTTGATAAAGAAATGTACGCTGAAGCTTTGAAAGCTGGTGGAGAAAAATATGCCCACCTGAATGTCTTGTCTTATCGACAAAGTATTGCTGCACATACGTTGGTGAAAAGTCCTGACAATGAATTATTATGGTTGTCCAAAGAAAACAATAGTGGTGGTTTTATAAATACTGTGGATGTGACTTACCCTTCAGCACCTTTGTACTTATTGTATAATCCAGATCTATTAAAAGGCATGCTGACTGGTATTTTCTATTTCACGGAAAGTGGTCAATATCCTTATCCATGGGCTGCACATGATTTAGGAACTTATCCTTTAGCTAATGGACAGACTTACGGAGAACCCATGCCTGTAGAAGAATCTGGTAATATGGTCATTCTTACGGCGGCAATCAGCAAAGTGCAAAACGATTTGAGTTATGCCAAAAAGCACTGGAAGACGTTGACCATGTGGACAGACTATCTGGTAAAAGAAGGTTTTGATCCGAAAACACAATTGTGTACGGATGATTTTGCGGGTCATCTTGCACGTAATGTAAATTTATCAGTGAAAGCCATTGTTGGAATAGCCTGTTATGCGCAGATGGCTGAAGCGTTAGGAGAGAAGGAGACGGCTCGAAAATATAAAGCTATATCCAAACAGATGGTTCAGAATTGGGTAAAAATGGCGGATGCTGGAGATCATTATGCTTTGACTTTTGATAACAAAAATACCTGGAGCTTGAAATACAATTTGGTGTGGGATAAAGTGTTAGGTTTGGATTTGTTTCCAGAAGAAGTTTACGACAAAGAGATGAAGTATTATTTGACCAAACAAATGAAGTTTGGTGTGCCACTCGATAATAGAAGTGCTTTTACGAAGAATGATTGGATCATGTGGACAGCGGCATTCGCTCCACAAATAGAACAGTTTGACGCATTAGTTGATAGAGTGTATTTCCATGCAATGAATGGACCTACTAGAGTTCCGCTAAATGATTTTTATAACGGTGAGACTGGTGTGCGAGAAAATTTTAAAGCAAGGAGCGTAGTGGGCGGATTTTTTATGAAAACGCTGGCAGAGCGAATGAATAATAAGTGAGATTTATAATGGTTGTTTAAATATATAATAAATGTAAATGTTTGTGAAAGAGCTTGATGAATATCAAGCTCTTTTCATTTTTTCTTAGATATTTCTTGATTTCAATTCTTTGTTCAAAAGACTTATATTAATAAGAACAGGAAGAAAAGTTATAGGTAGAGTAAACATAGGTAAAAGTGTGGCAAAAGATACTTTTGTGGTGGCCTTATTGACTAAAATGTAGATCAATACACCTGCAATCACTATAAACCCAATGCCAAAGGCAATACTTATTCCTTTAAATTGTGCTTTCTTCTTTAGTAAATCTTCATTGGACAAATCCTTATAAATGTTTTTGCTCATCGTTGGTGTTTTTAGGTTTTAATTTGGGTTTATGTAAAAAAATAATACTTCTTGCTTATAATCCATCAATCTCTTTAATAAATTCCTCTACAATATCTTCTGGAGTAGCCCAAGAAGTGATAATTCGAATAGCGGAATTATTGTCGTCTATATTTTTCCAAACGTAAAAATCATAGCGCCTAGCGAGTTTTTCAATTGCTGCTGGAGGAAGTATAGGGAAAATCTGATTTGTTGTTGATTCAGTAAGAAAGGAGAATCCTCTCTTAGAAAAAGCCGAAGCAATTTTCTGCGCCATGGAATTGGCATGTGTAGCTAATTTGAAATACAGATCGTCTTTAAATAATTCTAAAAATTGAATACCTAGAAGTCTGCCTTTTGCCAAAAGCGCTCCTTTTTGTTTTAACACATAATCAAAGTCTTCTGCAAGTTGTGGTTTATTAAAAACCACCGCTTCGCCTAATAATGCTCCATTTTTAGTACCTCCAATATAAAAAACATCCGTATGAGATGCTATATCAGCTAAAGTCAGGTCATTATTGGCTGCAGTAAGAGCATGACCTAAGCGTGCTCCATCCATATAAAGCAAGAGATTATGTTGTTGACAAAAAGTATACAGTTCTTCTAATTCTTCTTTTTGGTAGATAGTACCTATTTCTGTAGAATTAGAAATATATACAATACGAGGTTTTACAACATGAGGACGCAATGTATAACCATTCAATACTGTAGTAATAGAATCTGGACTGAGTTTTCCATCTGCAGTATCAACAGTAATAACACGATGCCCTGTAGCCTCAATCGCACCCGTTTCATTGGCGAAAATATGACCAGTCTGTGCGCTAATAACGGCTTCGTGAACACGCAACAAAGAAGATATCACAATAAGATTAGACTGGGTTCCGGCAGAAAGAAAGAAAATTGAAGCTTGGGGATTAAGAAGTTTTGACCATAATAGCTCTTTCGCTTGAATAGAATATTCATCTTGACCGTACCCATTTTGTTGGATGAGATTCGTTTCGATGAGTTTCTGTAGGATATTAGGATGTGCTCCTTCGGAATAATCGTTTTTAAAACTATACATTTTTCTTTTCAAGTAGAGTTGTCAGCGCTAATTTACATTTTCATTCTATTTAAAGGTGGTTTTTATTTGATAAAAGTGAACAAAAAAAGCAGAATCATAAAATTCTGCTTTCTACTTTTATTCTTTAGCTCTTTCATATTGTGGCAACCATTTGATATCTGCTCCTAAATCTTTAGCAAATTGCTTAGTCAAATGCGGATTCTGTAGAAATCCTCTCGCTATAAATATCAAATCCGCCTTATCTTCTTCTAATATTAGTTCGGCTTGTGTAGCTTTTTTGATTAAGCCTACCGCTCCAGTAATTATCCCCGTCTCCTTTTTGATTCTTTCCGCAAAAGGGACTTGATAATTTTCCATCACGGGTATTTGCTGATGACGTACACATCCACCACTAGAAACATCCATCACTTCAACACCTAAATTTTTAACCAAATTCGCTAAACGTACGGATTCCTCGATATCCCAGCCGCCTTCAGCCCAATCCGTGGCAGATATACGCAACCAAAGTGATTGATTCATCAATACCGAATTTATAGCTTCAATAATTTCGATCAAGAAACGAATTCGATTTTCGAAAGAACCTCCATATGCATCTGTTCGCTGATTAGCTAATGGAGACAGAAATTGATGGATTAAGTAGCCGTGTGCCGCATGAATTTCTATAATATCATATCCAGCTTCTACTGCTCTTTTTGCCGCTTCTTTAAAAGCTTCGACGAGCTGTTTTATCTCGCTAATAGATAATTCAACTGGAGGAACATCTGATTCATTAAATGGAATAGGAGATGGCGCAACCGTCTGCCATCCATTGGGATGAATAGGAGGAAACTGGCTTCTCGAGAACCAAGGCTTATCTGTCGATGCTTTACGCCCTGCATGAGCGAGTTGGACTCCAATAGCTGATCCCTGTTCATGTACAAAATCCACTATTTGCTTCAGTGCGGGTATATGTTCATCTTTCCAAATGCCCAGATCACCGTAAGATATTCTACCTTCAGGAACAACAGCAGTAGCTTCTTGAATTATGGTGCCCACTTGTCCAATAGCAAACTGTCCCAGATGAACTAAATGCCAATGATTAGCAAAGCCATCTTCAGCACTATATTGGCACATCGGAGAGACTACCAATCTATTATTTAAAGTATGTTTTTCTAATTGTAAAGGATTAAATACAATACTCATAGTTTTCTTTTTTTACGAATTTAAGGGAATACAAATTAGGACAAGAAGTGTTCCTAGTTCCTTTACCTCTAAATGACTTTATTCTACATTCACTTTACAATGGGGTGCATGAAGGACTGGAAAATTACATGAATTCGCTATAAAACATAGTTTATTCGCTTCCTTATGTAAAGATAAAGCTAGTTCTACCTGTGACGCATCTTGGATAATTACTTGAGGATTTATTTGTACTTCAACAATCTTTCCAGAACCATCAGCGTAAGTTTCTAATATAGCTTGAGCTTGATCATTATACTGCAAAACTTCAACATTATTTTTAGCACAAACATAAAGATAGGACATCATATGGCAAGACATCAAACTGCTCAACAGCAGGTCTTCTGGATTATGTAAATCAGGGTCCCCTTTGAAAGCTTTTGCTGCAGATACAGAAAGTGTCTCTTTTCCTTCTATCGAAATGGTATGCGATTTAAGAAAGATTCTTTTGGTATCTTCTTGTGCAGATTCTATTTTTTCCCAAGAGAGTGTAGCTTTAAATGTGTGCTTATGAATCATGGCCTAAAAGTAATAATCTTCTAGCAGTGTAAGGAATAGATAAATTTTATGTCAAAAAAATATAGCTGGACTTCCACAAGGAAAAACCAGCTATTTAAAAAAATGAAAGACGTTAGGATGAAGTTTCCAACTACTCATTAGGCATGTTGAGCATCATGTTTTCCTTCCGCAAATTCTTCGACTATTTTTCTATTAAAAGCAGGTAAATCATCAGGTGTTCTACTTGTAACTAAACCTTGATCAGTTACCACTTCACTATCTTCCCATAAGGCTTGTGCATTGATTAGATCTTTTTTGATAGCGGCAACAGAAGTAATTTTTCTGCCTTCAACTACTTCAGCGTCAATTAATACTTGAGGACCATGACAAATAGCTGCTACAGGTTTGCCTGCTGAAAAAAACTCACGTACAAAGCTTAAAGCTTTATCATTGACACGTAATTTGTCAGGGTTGATAACACCTCCTGGAATTAATAAACCGTCATAATTGGTAACTTGAGCTTCTGATAAATTGATATCTACAGGATAATCTTGATCCCAATCATCACCTTTTTTAGAACGCACGGTGTTTTCTTTTGGTGAGATAATGTCAACTTGTGCCCCAGCTTCTTCTAAAGCTTCTTTAGGACTCGTTAACTCAATTTGTTCAAAACCATCTTCTGTTAGTATCGCAATTCGTTTTCCTTCTAGTTTTCCCATAACTTTTTATTTATAATGTTTTTGATTGTTGTTAAAATAGAACAATAGACAATGTAAATAGTTCGTTATGCAAGCGTAAGTTTATAGGAAAATTCCTGTATTTGAGTAATATAAATTGTATTTTTAAGTTATATCGATTATAACATATATTCACAATTCTATCTATGCAAAATTTAAAAATTCTATCTATTTTACTGGCCTTTTTAGCTTGCTCTTTCCTTAGCCAGGCTCAAGAAACTAAGTATAAAACTTTTTCGAACATTAGTTATACTAAACAAACTGATAGCTACAGCAAAGAGCGGTGTAAATTAGATGTGTATTATCCAGAAAATAAAAAAGATTTCATTACTGTAATATGGTTTCATGGGGGGGGCTTGACTGGTGGAAATAAAGAGATACCGAATTATTTAAAAGAGAAAAATATTGCTGTGGTGGGTGTGGGCTATCGCTTTTCACCTCAAGCTAAAGTCGCGGATATTATTGAAGATGCTGCTGATGCGGTCAAATGGACTTTTGATAATATACAGCAAATGGGAGGAAGTAAAAAGAAGGTTGTTGTGGCAGGTTATTCTGCAGGAGCTTATCTTACTTTAATGCTGGGATTAAATCAACAATATTTGAATAAAAGAGGTTTAGATCCAAAAGATTTATTTGGTTTGGTATCGTTTAGCGCGCAGACTATTACACATTTTACAGCGCGAAAGGAAAAAGGTCTAGAAGAATTACATCCTACGATAGACGAACTAGCTCCGCTATATTGGGTGAGAAAAGATATTCCCAGATTATTGTTGTTGACAGGTGGTCGCGATTTGGAAATGATGGGACGTTATGAAGAGAATGCCTACTTGTTGAGAATGCTCAAATTACATGGGAATACAGATGTGGAATTATATGAATTGGAAGGTTATGGGCATAACATGGATTATCCAGCCTATCCACTACTAATTAATGTGCTAGATAAGTGGTCTAAGTAGTTATTTTAAAAAATTTATTTAAAAGTCGAATAGTAATATTCGGCTTTTACTATTATTCCAAGCTTTAAAAAGGAACATTTTTCGTAAGCAATTGTTAGATTCTTAAAACAGAAAGGATTGAGAATGGGAATACAACAATCAACTACAAACAACACATTACTTTCAGCTCCTAAGCATTTATCGAGAAATAAGCGAATACCTAAAATTCTGGAAAATCAAATTCTAACGGCTTTAGCGCATTATCCAGAATTAAAAAATACCAATATCCGATTTGTCTTTACCCGAAAGTTGAAATCTTCTATTATGGCTGCACGGCCTGTAGTCCAGACTTTGCTTGGTCCACGACATCAAAGAACTTACGAGATTCTGATTAAGCCTGTCTTTAAATTGAGACATAGTATACAACCAATACATCGGGTTTCCGATGAAGTCTTGATTGGATGGATAGGTCATGAACTGGGACATATCATGGACTATGAACAAAGAACTACATTAAGAGTAGCGAAATTTGGCTTATTATATTGGCTTTCCAAACGATATATCCGCAAGGCGGAACGTGTAGCAGATACCTTTGCAGTGAATCGTGGAATGGGGTCATACATTCTGGCTACCAAGGATTACATTTTGAGTCATGCCGAATTGCCTCAGAAATACAAAGACAAAATAGCAAGATTATATTTATCTCCCGATGATATAGTGGAATTGGTTGCTAAATTGGAAGAGAAAAACTCCACAGAGAAACAAGAAGAGCTTATTAAAGAAGAAACCGATATAGTGGAAGAAATCAATACCGAAAGTAATTCCTAGCACTATATCGGCTTGTAGCTCATTATAGAGTTTTAATATAATTTTCGAATTCCTCGAAGTCTTCTTCTTTCATTACGCGAGGAATTTTTGTTTGCCCACCTAATTTTTTGAAATTTTCACTCCAACTGTAGAAGTGTGTGACAGGAATAACGTTGACCTGCACATCATCCAACGCTTGATGTCTAGCCACCTTATAATTTTTATTGTTTTCCTGTAGTTCTAGATCTAAAAACTCTTTTATTTCAGCAGAATTTTGAACTTGATCTGCTCCTAAGTACCAACGATTAATATTCTTATCGCCGTCTTTTATCGATGCCACCGTAAATTCACTGATATGCAGGTTGAATTTTTCTTCTAGCTTTTGGATAGCATTATTCATTTGATGTACAGAAAGCTGTTCACCCACCACATTTAGAAAATGCTTGGTACGTCCGCTGATAATGATTTCTGCGCGTTCTTTGTCCGTAAACATGACCGTATCGCCAATCATATAACGCCAAGCTCCCGATACCGTTGAGATCAAAAGGACATATTCCACACCTTCTTCCACTTGATCGACAGTAAGCACCTGGGCATTCTGTTTTACACAACCATTATCATCCATGTTGTCTTCCGAGAAAGGAACGAACTCAAAGAACACACCATTGTCCACGATGAGTGCCATCCCACTCGTATCGGGTCTTTTTTGAGTAGCCAGATATCCTTCGGAAGCCAAATAAGTATCGATGTAAATCATAGGTTGTGCAAAGAGTTTTTCAAAACTTTTGCGATAAGGCCCAAAGGCAACACCACCTGTGGTGTACACACGAAGATTCGGCCAAATATCATGAATCGTTTCTACTTTGTTGAATTTTATAATTTCTTTCAGTAGAATTTCTGACCAAGAAGGAATTCCAGTCATGCTGCCAATGTCCCAATTTTTAGCGGCTCTAACTATTTTGCTTACACGTTCATCCCATTCTTTGCTGTTCGCAATTTGCCGTCCAGGCTTATAAAATTTTCTAAACCACAACGGAATATTAGCGGCAGAAATACCACTGATCTCTCCTTCTAAAAATCCATTGTTTTGACGCAATTGGGTGCTGCTTCCCAACATCATAATATCTTTTTCGAAGAAATCTGCGGGTAAATCAAAGTTTTTCAGCGAGAGAATCTGCTGGATACCAGATTTTTTAATTGATTCCAGCATATCATCAGTCACGGGAATAGCCTTGCTGTTACTTGTCGTTCCGCTACTTAATGCAAAATATCGCTGTCCACCAGGCCAAGTAATATTTTCATGTCCTTCGTGTAGATAATGCCACCATTCTTCGTGAATCTTGTCATAATCATAGATTGGAACTTGCTCCTGGAATGCTTTGATGGGATCCGCTTCCAAAAGAATATTCTCAAAATTGTATTTTCTGCCGAAAGCTGTGTTTTTTGCCTTTTGCAGCAAAGAAATTAAAACTTCTTGTTGTGCTTTAATAGGTTCTGGATCTGAACTAATAATCCCAGTAACACCAATTGCTCGTTTTATAATCTCACCAATGATTGCCATAAATAGTTTGTTTTTACCGTAGAACAATCAAATCTGAGCTCGGTTGAATTCTATAACATTATTGAGAAGCTAAAAAAACAAGAGTACAATAAGCATGATCAGCCTACCCAATAGAATTATACTCAAGGGTAAGACAAAGAACCAAATCAAAGCTTCGTATTGTCTCTTAGTCATCCAATGTAAAAACTTGGGTTTTCTCATCTTGTTGATTCTTACTAACTGAACAAAACAACCGTCATGCTGTTCTTTTAAAAATGGAATTCTTAAACTTTTAATACATTTAAAATGAATAGAACAGCAAAAGCACATTGGTCAGGTACACTCAAAGAAGGAAAGGGAAACCTGACCACCGCAAGTGAAATTTTAAATCAAACCAATTATAGCTTCAAAACACGTTTCGATGGCGGAGAAGCAGGAACCAATCCAGAAGAGTTATTAGCGGCAGCGCATGCAGGATGTTTTACTATGGCAATCAGTTTGGCTCTTACCGAAAAAGGTTTTAATCCAACTTCTTTGGATACGGAAGCAACAGTTTCTATGGATAACAAAGGAATTACGGCAGTTCATCTATCTATAGTAGGGGATGTGTCTAATTTAGAATCTGAAGAGTTTGACAGTATTGTTAAGAATGCAGAACAAAACTGTTTTGTCTCTAAAATCCTGAGTATTCCGATAACTTCGGAATCTCAGCTCGTTTAAATATGCTATTAGCAACATACAAGCTAAGGTCAGTTGTATGTTGCTAATTAACTTATAGAATTTCGAATTTCTCATCAAATTGATAATATTCATTATTTAAGGTAACACCAATTGTTACTTTACCTTTCTGAAAGGTATTTGGAATAATAAATTTTATTAAATCTTGTTCTCTTTGGATATTGTAATTAATGGATATTTCTCCGACGTGCACACTACTTGCTTGATGTACACCTTTTCCTTTTATGGTAATAAGTTGACCTTGATATCCCATCTTCGGAAAAAAGTCATATATAGTATAGCCTAAACTTGTAATTTCAAAAGATTGCGGAAAGTATGCACCTCCAATACCTTCATACCCAACACCGATTTTATATCTTCCTTTTTTCCCTGCTAAATTTTCAACGGTCAATTTTCCTTCCTCTTCACAAGCATACTCTTGCATTAGATCCCCGTCATTTAAATTGATATAGTATTTTTCACCTTTGATAAAACTTCCTGTTAGATGAATTTTTTCACCTATGTAGAACTCTTCTTGAGTAGGTTTATTCATTTTGAGACTGCGAACTTCTATAGTTGTCGGAGTTTCAATTTCATAAAATTCTGATACATATTTATATGAATAATGGCCATCTTTGAAATCTGCTATGCGAAAAGTATACTGGTCACCATATTTATAGTTTGGGATAATTGAAAATGTTCCCAAATAATGATATTCAAAATCCTTGTATTCAAAATCATAACCTTTGATTGAGAATGTTGATCTAGGATGTATTGCTTTTTTATCGAATACAATTTGGCTTGCTAATGGTTTATCAATACTTATCTCTTCCGGAAAACGAACTATATCTCTTCCGTTATTGTACCCTAATTTAAACGGTTTTGAATCCAAACCTCCAATTTCCATAAGCTTAATCACTTTTTTATAAGGAATTTGATGATCATTAATTAAAATTAGAAAGTCACTATTATCATCTTCAGGAAGAGCTTCCCCTGAAATAACCAATTGATCCTTAAGCTGGTAGCTTAATTTTTTAGGATTATCTAGTTTACCTAAAATTTTTACAGATGCTATTCTTCTTTCGGTTTGTCCGAATGCATCAATTTTAGACTTCAGTGTGAATTGAATTACTCTGCCGTGGTATGCATTTTTTAAATTAGCTATTTTAATATCTAACTTCTTCTTGTCCGCAGAAATGGTATAAGGAATCACCGCTTGGTGCTCTTCGGTCACTAAGATGTAATCGGTATTAATTTTAGAAAAATCACCTTCTAAGGAAATTACCTCACCAACCGTTGCAGCAGTGTTTAAATAGGGTAGAGTTATATTGTTTATAATTATGCTCGTATACTCACCTTTATAAACTCCTAATTTTGTTTTTAGATAATAATAATACCGATAATTATCACCCTCTTTCGGTTTGCTCGTTAGCTTATACGTTTTGCTAAAACTTCCTATATCCACTTTATCCGTAAGAATAATAGTTTGTTCACGCTCATAAGCGTTATTGCTCAACTTCTTCTGGAACACAAATCCATGTTCTATAACTTCAATATCATTTAATTTTTTGATTTCGCCTTTTAATATAAAAGTATCGTCTCCCGCAATGGATGCGTTTTGTGTCATAACTAATGGCGCAGCATAATTTCTTTCTATTACCACAGTTTCTTTTTTACAAGAAAGCAATACTACGATCGATAAGCAGAATAGCACACAAAAGTTTAAATATTGTCTCATAAAACTCTTAATATATTTCAATATAATCATCTGATTCTGCTAATTTTAATTCATAACCTAAGGAGGATATCATACTCAATTTATACTTACCCTTAGGAAGGGATGGTGGAATGTAGAAGTAAAGACTATTACCTTCAAGAGTCGCTAAAACCGACACACTACCTATAAAAAGAATGCTGCTATTAATTCCTGTTATATTCACTTTAACTCTATCATTTGCGGTAGCACGTTTGGGATTAAATTCTATTTTTGCTTGCTGTTCTTTTGTAACTATGGAAACCCCAGTTGGTATTTTAACTTGTTTTAAAAAGTTATTCAAATTATAGCCTATATACAGTGGTTTTGTGCCTGCAGATATTTGTGGATTATTGAAATATCCTTCTCCTGGCTTGGTTACAGTAATATCAGCATGAAAATCTCCAACTAAAGCAAAGTACTCCTTATTCGGTATGAAGTTAGCTTTTACCATTATTTTTTCATTATTATACACTTCCGATGCGCTTACTTCCTTAAATTTTAAAGTTTCTACTTTTAAACGTGAATTACTTTGATACTTAAGATGGGGACTTTGTAATATGATCGGGTATTCTCCATCTTCTTCAATATCACCGATTAGTACATTATCTTGAGCATCCCACGTTGTAGTTACCACACAACGTTTGCCACCTAATAAGCAATCTGGATAGGAAACATACTCGTAAACTGTACTAGGTTTTATCTTCACATAAGAATTTGGATGTGCTATTTGTTCTGCAAAAATGATTGCATCATTTGGTATTTTTTGCAATTCGATTTTTTTCGGAAAAATAACACGATCTCTTCCATTATCATAACCTATGGAAAAATTATCTCCATATTGATCATATATAAAATCATGTAGTGAAAGTTCATTGTAATAATTCATCTCTCGATTTCCTACAATAACTCTAACACCTCTGCCAAGATTTTTACCTTGTAATTTTAGATTATCAGAAAGCTTATAGATAGTATTAGCAGGCGCGAAGATTGAACCAAGCACTTCAACTGCAGTGCAATAATGCAAAGGTTCACTATTATCCTTTAGATTTTTAAAATAAAAATTTATGTTGTCGCCATGTGAATAATAGTCAGGCATTTTAAATGTTAGCGTGTAATTATCCTTCTTTGTGAATGAAATATCTCTCTCTTTACTATCTACCAAACCGTACTCATTATTCAGTTGTGAAAAATCCCCCGTCAAATTGATTTCTTCGTCAGCAGTCGCTTGTAGGTTTTTATAATTTACAATGAATTTCGACAACTGAAAAGACTTAATATTTGTCGCATAGTTTTTGTCTTTGGTCGTAATGTAATAACAGTAGCTATAGGTTTCATTGAACTTAGCAAAACTTATATCTGGTAATTTGTATTCTATTTTTCCTGGTTTTGGAGCTTCTTTAATTGGATATTTTTCCATTAAAGAAAAATCAAAAGCTTGACCATTTTTAGAGATTGCAAAACCATGCTCTACAATTTCCAGACCTTCTGGTAGGTAAGATACCGTCGCAGCTAATATAATCTCCTTATTATTAGCTAGGATAGTTAATTCATTCTCTATTTTTATATTTAATGGAGTTTTATCTTCCTGGTAAACTTCTTCTGTTTTAGTACATGAATATCCAGTCCATAATAAAACAAACAAAAAGAAAAGTCTTTTCATATTTGGATTAAAAATTAAATCAATTGCTGTAATTATTTAAATGCCATTAGAGATTCGTCATACTAACAAAATTGTAATTTTCAAGTAGTAAGAACTTTCCTAACACACAGATAATATTTTATCTAAAATATAAACATTTATCTAGAATTTGCCTTTAAAATATAAGTTTATAGGAATACTTCAATACCCAATAACTTTTTTTTAATTTCGTCTAGATATTTATTCTTATGAATTATGCTTAATAAAACTAAATTGATGACAGCTATGCTATTATTTTCTTCTAGTATGGCTATGAGCCAAATGAAGGTAAGAGATGAGTTGCCGGACAAATACAAATGGAATTTGACAGATTTGTATGCGACAGATGAGGCTTGGAAGCAAGAGAAAGACCGCCTTCAGACAGAAATGCAAAAGGTCGCGCAGTATAAAGGTAAGTTAACGCAATCTCCTGCAACGTTATTGGAAGCTTTGGAATTCAATGCGAATCTAGGTAAAGAAATGACAAGATTGTATTCGTATGCTTCTATGAAATCGGATCAAGATACACGCGTAACCAAATACGCAGGAATGAAACAAGAGTTGGGTCAATTATTCTCTCAATATGGAGCCTTAGTTTCTTATATGGAGCCAGAATTGCTGACTTTGAAAGATGAGCAACTAAACAGTTTCTTGAACCAAGAGAAAGGTTTGGCTACCTATAAATTCTATTTAACTGATCTTTTGCGCAAAAGAGCACACAAAGGTTCGGAAGATGTAGAAAAAGTATTGGCATATTCCTCGCTGATGTCGGGAAATGCGGCTAATATTTACAGTACATTCTCGAATGCCGAATTTCCATATGGCGATATCGAAGTAGATGGTAAAACAGTGAAATTAAATGCTTCTAATTTCTCTTTGTACCGCGCTAGTGAAAACCGTGATATTCGTAAAAAAGCATTTGATATTTATTTCGGAAAATTAAATGAATTTCAACGTACCTTAGGTTCTACATTGTATGGCAATTTGAATTCCGCTTTGTTCTATGCTAAAGCGCGTAATTACAACAGCACATTAGAAGCAGCGTTGGATGCTGGAAATATTCCTACGGATGTGTACCATAATTTGGTGAAGAACGTAAATAGCAATTTGGAAACTTTCCACCGCTATTTGAATCTGCGTAAACGCATGATGGGGGTTGACCAATTGCATTATTACGATTTGTATGCGCCATTAGTGGATAAAGTAGATTTGTCCTATACGGTAGAAGAATCTATCGACAATATCTTAAAATCTTTGAAACCGCTTGGTAAAGAGTATGTGGATGTGTCGAAAAAAGCATTCAACGAGCGTTGGATTGATATGTATCCAAATGAAGGTAAACGTTCTGGTGCGTATTCGAATGGTTCAGCTTACGATGTACATCCGTATATTTTGATGAATTACAACGGTAAGTACAACGATATGTCGACGTTGACGCATGAGTTGGGTCATACAATGCACTCTTATTTGACAAACAAAAAGCAACATGTAGCGAATGCAGACTATTCTATTTTCGTGGCTGAAGTGGCTTCTACGTTGAATGAAGAATTGTTGAATGACTACATGTTGAAACAAATCAAAGACGATAAAACACGTTTAGCGATTCTAGGTAATTATTTGGAAGGTGCTAAAGGTACATTGTACCGTCAGACGCAGTTTGCTGAATTTGAATTGATGATTCACGACAAAGTAGCAAAAGGAGAGGCGTTGACAGGAGAAGACTTTGATAAGATGTATTTGGACTTGACGCGCAAATATTACGGTCACGATAAAGGCATCTGTATTGTTGATGAAAATGTAAAATCCGAATGGTCTTACATTCCACATTTCTACTACAATTTCTACGTGTATCAATACGCAACTTCTTACACTGCTTCTGCAGCATTATCAGAGAAAGTGTTGAATGGTTCGGATAATGATCGTAAAAAGTATTTGGATTTCTTGTCTTCAGGAAGTACAAAATACCCTGTAGAATTATTGGTTGATGCTGGGGTAGATATGAATTCAAAAGAACCTTTTGATTTGACAATTTCAAAAATCAATAAGGTAATAACTGAAATGGAAGCTATCTTAACAAGATTAGGAAAGTAATCCTTTTTTAGAAATATGAAGAGAAGCCGTAGCATTGAGTTGTTACGGTTTTTTTTGTTTAAGGGCGTGTCTTACCTATTTTATTTCGTCATATTGAACGTAGTGAAATATCTCATATAATGAACATCTATCATACTTCTAACTTTATGATTAAAGATTATTTGAATTTATGAGATGATTTTATCAATATTCTATTATTATAACAATTCAATAAAATTGCATATCAATTTCGCCTGTATGCTTTGTATCTGGTCAGGGATTTGCCTTTCGGGTTACATAGCAATAATGACAACGAGTTTATGTTAGTAGCAAGATGGTATGGAAAGGTCTATAACTATGTTAGTTAGCAGTATTATTTAATTATTTTTGCTATATCCTCGAGCAAATATGGCAAATCACCATGGGGTATAAAGTTTGGAAAAGCCTTTTGATCTTGTAAATTTTTGTCTATGGTTTTGTTTCGCCAGCTTACAATTCCTGGATCGATAAATCTCTTTAATTTGCTATCTATGAAATGGAACCTGTTTCCATGAGCAGCCGCATTTCTAAGATGCCTTAGGAATTTAATGTCATCAATATTCCTAATTTCATGATAAATCGGAAGATCTTTAATGTTTTCATAGGCAAACAATATTAACATGCATGAAGCAATACTTGCAACTTCAGCTGATCTATCATCCGATAAACTTATATTAAAGTAATTACTTTTTGATAGGTGAGTATCTTCCTTACATGAAGATTCCATAGATAGTAAAAGATCAGTATCTCCAATCTTCGAATTTAATTCATTTAGACAAAGTCTTGGAGCAATGATACCGCCCCATAAGCAAGTGTATGTGTCAATTGCTAGATAGAATATTTTATCAGTTTCGATTGGTCTCATGTGTTTAGTTTTTTTGCAATAGTTATGGCCAGCGGACTGAGTATTGGATAGCGGCTAATTAGAGAACCGAAAATACGCTATTGTTAAATAGCGGCTTGCAAAATAATAATAATTTATCAATGTATTATCAGATTTACAACTCCAATTTATACACATTTCCTTTAGATCCTGTCAAATAAATCACTTGACCATCAGAACTTTTAACAAGCGTATTAAAACTAAGTGTAGAAATATTTTTCCAATTTTCTCCACCATCGTAAGAAATATCCGTACCTGAAGTACCAGTTGCTAAAACTATATTTTCGGAAATATATAATACATCTGATCGGAAACCTAGGACTGGAGAATTTGGTTTAGTCCAACTTAGACCTGCATCTTTGGTAAGCAAGATATTATTTTGGTTATTTTTGTCTTCTAAGTAATTTCCACCCACAGCAATTCCTGTATTTAAATTCCAAAAATCAATAGCAAAAACTCCTGTGGACGATTCACCCGACCAAATAGGAACATCATATTTATCTATTTTCAATCCCTTTGGATTGTAATTGAAGAAGCTGGAATATTTTCCACCTGTTCCGATATACAAACGATCTTTGAATAGTTTCATGGAAGATCCCGAAGCGGCAAAAGCAGCTTCTCCTTCGTCCGCTATTAAGTAATAATCGTTGCTTACATCCGTCCACGTTTTTCCTTTATTGCTCGTCTTTAGTAATTGAAATTTTCCTTCGATGGGATCACCTAAGATGTACCCAACTTTGCCTACAAAATCCAAATCATCTAAGAAAATGTCGGGATGGCTATTTTCGTACACCATTTGCCAAGTTTTTCCTGCATTGTTGGTGCGAAGTACGACGGCTGGTGAACCAGCGTTGACAATAACAGCTTCCTTATCCGAAAAGGCGTAAATATCCCGAAAATCGTATGTTTCATATCCCGCAGGATTTACCCAATTCCAGGTTTTGCCTTGATCTTTGGAATAACCTACTGTTCCTTTGCTGCCGCTAATCCAAACGGTATTTTTTCCAACTGTCGACATGCCACGAAAGCTTGCCGGAATATTTTCTACCAGAGGAACAAAAGTCTGCGCATAAAGACTCAAACTGATTAGTAAACAGGAAAGGGTAAATACGATTTTCGATAGCATTATGAAGTTTTTATGTTAATTGTGCAAGCAAGTTATCAAACTCTTGGCGTAATTTCGAAAGCTCAGCTTCCAAAGTTGCTACGCGCTCCTCCAGTTGTTGCACTTGACCGCTACTGTTTGATGATGCTACAGCTACTGAATTTTCATAATCTGCTTCATTAAATTCTGTAAACAAATGCACATAACGTGCTTCTTTTTGTCCTGGAAGTTTTGGCAGAAGCTTGATATAAGGTTGTTCGCCATCAGTAAGTTTGTTGAGATAAGATTGTACTTCTTCCATATCTTCGAATTCGTATAACCTGCCCGAATTGGAGTTGATTTCTCCTGCAGTCAATGGGCCACGCAAAAATAGAAGACACAGAATCGCCAATTCAGCTGGCACCAAAGGGTAGTGGATAGCAATATTGTGTTTGTATTTGGTTACTCGCGAACCTCCGCCTACAACTGTAGAAATAAGACCTAGCTTTTTTAACGTATCCAACGTATGGATTACGGTACTCTCATCGTAGTTTACCACTGGCTTACGTGAAGTTTTTTGATTACATGCGGTTTGTAATCCATTAATAGTCATGGGATAATATTCAGGCGTGGTTTTGGATTTTTCTAATAAGGATCCTAAAACACGAATTTGTTCTGCATTTAAGGTTGGTATTGGTTTCTGTGTTTCCATATTCAAATTAAAGGTTAGTACTTTTCGAAGATAAGAATTATTTAGTTCTTCGTATTTTCGTGTGCTAATAAAAAAATACATTGCTTAAGATCGCTCATCATACCGCTTATATTCATCCTTTGCGTGAAGGACATCGTTTTCCGATGATCAAGTACGAACTGATTCCCGAACAATTGCTGTACGAAGGGATTGTTCAGCCTGAGAATTTCTTTGCACCACAGTTAGCTGATTTTGAAACTTGCTGTTTGGCTCACGATAAAGACTATGTGCAACAGCTTTTCGATTTGACTTTGGATGCCAAGATGGTGCGACGCATAGGGTTTCCATTATCCCAATCTTTGGTAGATCGGGAACGATATATTTTGGATGGAACGATTCACTCTGCGCTTTATGCGTTGAAATATGGTATTTCCTTTAATACGGCAGGAGGCACGCATCATGCAGGATTCGATTATGGCGAAGGATTTTGCTTGATGAATGATCAAGCGGTAGCTACAAATTATCTTTTGGCAAACGGTCATGCAAAGAAAATCTTGATTATTGATTTGGATGTGCATCAAGGAAATGGAACGGCTCATATTTTTCTAGATAATCCGAACGTATTTACGTTCTCTATGCATGGCGCGAAAAATTTTCCTTTTATAAAAGAAAAATCAGATAAGGATGTAGAAATGCCTGATGGAATTTCAGATGAAGAATATTTGCGCTTATTAATCAGTAATTTGGAAGAATTGTTTGCTGTAGTAAAACCCGATTTTGTATTTTACCAAGCTGGAGTAGATATTCTATCTTCAGATAAATTAGGTAAACTAAAAGTTTCGAAAGAAGGCTGTAAACATCGTGATTTTCTGGTAATTAATAAATGTTTTGAACTTGGTATACCCGTGCAAATATCGATGGGTGGAGGCTATTCCATTCATATTAAGGATATTGTGGATGCGCACGTATCGACTTATAAAACGGCAATTGATATTTTTGATTTTTAGCCGAAATACTTTTATATTTTTGTTTCTTTAACTTTAATCTATGTTTTTTCATCAAGACGCAACATTCGAGAATTTGTCGATTCATCATGTGGGCAACAAAGCCAATGATGAGTTTTATATACTATCCGAAAATCCTATTGATTTATCTCAAGATGAAATATTGCCCGATTTATTGATGCAATATTTTATGAAGCCTTTTGCGAAGATCACGGAGGTTTATCGTTTTTTTCATCCCAATGAGGAATTAGAATTAAACGAAGTTTACCATTTTGCTAAGAAATTCTTCTCGGGAGATTTGAGTTTTCATGAGTTTTCGCAACAGGTAACGAAGCATTTGTATGAAGTGTCGGATCACCCAAAAATCAAATCTGGTGAGGTGTATGTGGTGGCACTGAAGAACGTACAAATGGAAGGAGAGGACCATGCGGCAGTGGGAATTTTTAAGTCTGAAAATAAAGAGGCATATCTAAAAGTTTATCCAGAGCAAGGTGGTTTTCAATTGAATTATGAGCAGGAAGCAATTAATATCAATAAACTGGATAAGGGTGTTGTCATTGTCAATACCGAGGAAGAGGAAGGATTTAAAGTGTTGGTGGTCGATCAGACCAATCAGTCAGAGGCTGTGTATTGGAAGGACAATTTCTTGAAATTGAAATCGCGTAATGACGCTTATCAGCAGACGGGAAATCTAATGAAAGTGTACAAAAACTTCGTGAACGAAAAATTAGATGAAGTTTTTGAGTTGGAAACGGCGGATAAAATCGATTTGTTGAATCGTTCAATGAATTATTTCAAAAGCAAGGAAACTTTTGATAGTGCCGAATTTGAAGAAGAGGTGATTGGTAATCCACAGGCGGTTTCATTATTCAACGATTACAAACAGAACTTTGAAGATGAATTTGATATGCCTTTTCAAGTAAATTTTGAGATAGCGACTCCTGCTGTCAAAAAAATGGCTAGTTCGTACAAGTCTGTCATTAAATTGGATAAAAATTTCCATATTTACGTTCATGGAAAACGTGAATACCTGGAACAGGGATTTGATGAGGATAAAGGTATGAACTATTATAAGCTGTATTACGAAAATGAGACACAAAGCTAGAAATAGCAAGTTCAAAAAATACTATTACACCATAGGCATTTGTTTGGTTTTGATTCTTCTGATGGAAGTGTTAAAACCAAACACTTTATGGATAGAAAAATATTATTCGCAACTATTCTATCCAGCCATTTCTTACCTCTACATTATTTTATTTTCATGGATTCCATTTAGTGTAGGCGACCTCTTTTATGCTATCGCAGGGATAACTATTTTTTATCAGATTATTCAAATCTTAAGAAGTTTAATTAAATGGAATATACTTAAATTAAGAAGTCATCTTATTTACGTAATAACAATTATTTCAGGTATTTATACATTATTTTATGTCAACTGGGGCTTGAATTATTACAGAGTTCCTATAGCGAATAAATTAGATCTTGATGGGTATAAAATAACCAAAGAAGAGCATCTTAAAGTATTGAATAAATACATCACTATTGCTAATGATTTACGCGAGCAAATAGATGTAGATATTAAAACAAAAAAAGGAGTGAAAGGAGATTTGACAGAAATAGTTCTGCAAGACACCTTATTAAATGATTATCTCTGTAAAACTCAAGTTTGTGTGAAAACCCCAATTTCAAGTGAACTGTCATCTTATTTTACGGTTTCAGGCTATTTCAATCCGTTTACCTTAGAAGTTCAGGTGAATCAATTGATTCCAAATGCTTCTTATCCTTTTGTGAATGTGCATGAGATGGCACATCAAATGGGTGTGGGCTTCGAGGACGAATGTAATTTTGTTGCTTTCCTGACGTTGAAGGATAATGAAGATTTGTGGTATAAATATTCGGCTTATTACTCCGCTGTTGAATATTTGCTGCAACCTCTGTATGGTAATAAAGAGTTATTTGAAACCTATAAAGCTAAATTATCTTCTAAGGTTTTAGCTGATTTTCGTCAAGAAAGAGAGTTTTGGCAATCGTATCGCGGTTGGATAGATAAGATTTCAGGCGTGTTTTACAACCAATTTTTAAAACATAATAATCAACCCGAAGGATTGGATCGTTACAGTATGATGGCAACTCTTCTTGTCGCTTGGGAAAAACAACAAGAAGAATTGCCGTAAGTTTTTAAAACTTCTCTATCCAATTTTCAAAAGCTTGCACGAATTTCTTGCATAACTCATTGGTTCCATCTGAGTTAATATTTCCATTCTCGTCCAATATTTTGGTTACATTTCCAATATACATTTCAGGTTGCTGTAGACAAGGCATATTGAGGAAAGTAAGACATTGACGCAAATGGTGATTGGCTCCAAAAGCACTGATAGCTCCCGGAGAAACTGAAACAATAGCCGCAGGTCTGCCATCCCATTGACTTTTGCCATAAGGTCTAGAACCTACATCCAAGGCATTTTTTAATACTGCCGGAATGGATCTGTTGTATTCTGGTGTAAAAAATAAAAAGGCATCAAAAGAGGAAAGGGTATTTCGAAAGTTGGCGTAGCTTTCTGGTGGATTTCCTTGGTCAATATCTTCGTTGTACAAAGGTAAGTCGCCAATTTCTATGAATTCGTAGCTGTATTTTTTATCTAATATTTCAACTAGATTTTTAGCAATTTTCTTGTTGAAGGATTCCTTGCGCAAGCTTCCTACTAGTATTCCAATTCTTTTGCTCATAACGTTTTTGTTTTAATTGTATGAAGCAAACAATTAGATGCCATCAAAAGTTTCAAAAAAAGCGAACTAGGATTCGTAGTTCGCTTTTTTAAAGTGTTAGGATATCGTTTCCAAAATATCTAAGATTAAAGGATAAGTATTTTCTTTTACTTTTTTCAGATCCTTTTTGTTTAACCATACGGCTTCAGTGATATCTTCTTCGGTCTGTGGAACCAATTTAGGGACTTTGTTTACGCCCATATCGTACCATTTGGTTTGCTTAAGGACAAATTTGCCACGCATGATGTAAGTATGGTAAGTGGTCGCAATTCTGTCGCCTAAATAATCCACCTTAATACCGCATTCTTCTTCTACCTCACGGACAGCAGCTTCACGCATTTTTTCACCTTCGTCTACTTTCCCTTTTGGCAGATCCCATTTACCTAGACGATGAATAAATAAGTAGTCACCTTCTCCATTTCTCACCAAACCACCTGCTGCGTAAATAATTTTAATGTCAGAGATAATTTTCTTAAAAAAAGAGGTAATTTCAGGATGTACAAACAAATAGGTAATTTGTTGGTTTTTAGTGGATATGTTAAAAAGTTTTTCTAAGTCAATTTCTTGTAATCCAATCGTTTGTACATTTTTTTTGATCTTAGGAGTAAAATCTGCTAAAATTAGCAGGCTTTGGTTCATATAAATTTTATAAATTTGTGCCATGAATAATTTAAATGAGGTTGAACAAAAAGTTGCTGAATCCTTATTGCAAATTAAAGCAATAAAATTACAACCTAAAAGTCCTTTTACATGGGCTTCGGGTTGGAAGTCTCCAATTTATTGTGATAATCGTATCACACTTTCCCATCCAGCTATCCGTACTTACATTCGTCAGAAATTAGCAAAACTTATCCAAGAAGAATTTGGTTCTGTAGAAATGATTTCTGGTGTTGCTACAGCAGGTATTCCACAAGGTGTATTAGTAGCACAAGATTTAGGTTTACCATTCACGTATGTACGTAGCAGTGCAAAAGATCATGGCCGTCAAAATTTGATTGAAGGTGAAGTAGTCGAAGGACAACGTGTAGTTGTTGTAGAAGATTTAGTTTCTACTGGCAAAAGCTCATTACAAGCTGTACAAGCATTGCGCGATGCAGGATGTAATGTGGTAGGATTAGTGTCGATATTTACTTATGGATTTGACGAAGCAGCTAAAAACTTTGCTGATGCGAAATGTCCTTTGTTTTCATTATGTAACTATGATGCATTGATTAAAGTAGCGGTAGATAATAGTTATGTATTGGATTCTGATGTAGAATTTTTACAATCTTGGAGAAAAGATCCAGCAAACTGGTCTCCAGCACAATAATCAATATATACTAACTATGACTATTATTCAAAACAGTGTTGTAATAAACAAGCCTATTAAGGAAGTTTATGATTTTTTAAGTGATTTAAATAATCACGAACAATTAATGCCTGAAAATATCTATAACTGGTCTTCAACAGCTGATGAAGCTCGTTTTACAATCAAAAACATGGCTAAATTGGCACTTAAAATTAGTGAACGTGTAGAGAATAAAGAAATAGTTTGTGTTCCCTCAGAAGAGGCTCCATTTGAAGTGAAATTAGCTTGGCAAGTAGAGGAAGTTTCAGCGAATGAAACAAAAGCTACTTTTATCATCGAAGCTCAATTGAATATGATGATGAAGATGATGGCTTCAGGACCATTGAAAAAGTTAGTGGATCATCAAACGGGTCAATTAAAAGAAAAACTAGGGTAATCTTAATCTTTGATTACTTAACATATTAAAACAAAGGCTTCAAACTCTAATTTTGAAGCCTTTGTTTTTTTAGAACGTAAAGGTGAGATGCGTTAAAAATTTATTCACTAGCTCTGTTCGGCCTTTACTGATATTTTGTGCAATGGGCGTTTGATAAGAAAACCCAAAAGCTAAACCACGTACCGTTGCTTCTAATCCTAAATTTGTATTCGTGTTATATCCTCCAGTCTCATCGATTTGATAATCCATAGTATGATCTTTGGCTTGATTTTCATATTGCAGGCCCACGTTCGGACGAAGCTTTATATCGCTGCTTAGTGCGGTATTATAATACACACTTCCATTAAGTGTTAATTTGTTGCCATATTGGTAGTCATCTTTGTTTTTTGTGTTGACCTTATAGCTTGCATTTGTGTTCAAACCTATATTATTCAATCGAATGTCGTAGTTTACTGAACCTGTAAAATCTACACTTCCTGTTCCCAATTGATAGATATTAGGGGAGTTCATATTGGTAAACTCATCTTTATTATATTGACCAGTAGGTAATTTTGCGCCCACGCCAACCCAAATCGATTGTGTAAATACACTTTCTTTATTCAGTAAATTGAAATAACCGCTCAGATTAATATCGCCTAAGCCATCTTTTTTAGACTTCGAGTCAGTTCCATAATTAAACTTTTCGATATGGCTGTAAGGAACAATCGCCATTACACGCCAACGCGAACCAATGTTCCAAGCAGACCATAATTCTGCGGTATGGTATTTTTCTTTGTTGCTTAATGCTGTGGTTTTGCCATCAACGTCCAATTGCGTATTGACGTAGTTAAAATGATAACGTATTCCCACAAAACGTTTATTAAAATTGGGAAGTAATCCCGTGTAATTGCTTCCTAATCCGCCACCGCAAATTTCACAAGCGAAAAGACTCGTGAAATTCATTCCTGCAATCGCTGTTAATAGTATAATTTTTCTCATGGCTGCATAAATAGTTTATTGTTGACGAATGATTCATCATTCAACGTATTGAGGAAAGCGAGCAAGTCTTGCATTTCCTTTTGATCAAGTGGAATTCCGTTGTTTTCTTTCAAAATAGGATCGAGGTTGGCTGTTTGTTGTACCTCTTTTGCATAATGTTTTAACACACCTTCCAATGTATAAATGCTCCCATCGTGCATGTATGGAGCAGTATATTTTAAATTCCGCAACGTCGGCACCTTAAATTTTAATTTATCTTCCTCGCGCAGTGTAATTTCATATCTGCCCAAATCTTTTACGATATTGATCCCTAATCCATTATCTCGAAAGCTGTGATCTGTAAATAATGGTTCACGATGGCAGGAATTACATTTGGACTGAAAGATTTTGTATCCATTTTCTTCCGCTGTAGTAAAAGACGCCTCTTTTCTTTGTACTTTATCGTATTTCGAATTAACTGAAACGAGCATTACCATAAAATGTGAGAGTGCTTTGAATACTTGTGTAGAATTTATTGTTGATGTTCCAAACGCTTTTTGAAACAAAGCTGGATATTGCTGATGCGCCTGCAGTTTCTTCACCACATTTTCCATTGTTTCATCCATTTCTATAGGATTGTGAATGGGAACCATTGGCGCCAGATCCAATTGCTGTACACCACCATCCCAGAAAAACGAATTTGACCAAGCTAAATTAATTAGCGCACTGGAATTGCGAATTCCCAATTGGTCATCAATTCCATGGCTCACATCGTGTCCGTGATGAGTAAAAGCATTTTGACTAACATGACAGCTTGCGCAGGAAATAGTATTGTCACGTGATAAAATACCATCATGAAAGAGTTTCTTTCCCAATTCAAAAGTCTCTTTACTCAATGGAGTAATAGCAAAACTATAAGTGGGCTCCGGAAAATGTATCGGTTTTTGAAATCCTATAAATGTGCTAAGATTCAAATCTTCCACCTTTTTACAAGCCCAAATCCCACAAAACACGAAAAGCAATACCAATAGCTTTTGCTTATTTTTCATTATTTGCTATCTTTTGAAAATTGTGCGTATGATCATGCGTAAACATTGTAGCATAATTATCTGCTATGTCTGAGTGCGGTCCCGAATGCATGACCATAGGGGTAGTTGCAATTGACATACTGTTCGGACCATCAAAGACTTTACCGATATCCACCATTAAATGAATGTCTGAAGAAAGGTTTTCTTGTACTTTGCTGATTCCAGCTTTTGTTAAATCAATTTTAATAACACGGTTATTATTGACGGTTCGAGTTTCATACCCTCCAAAAAATCCAATGTGATATTTATAACTTTTGGAAGCATTCGGAGAGGCAGCAGAAGTGCCCTCTATTTTGAAGTGGATATAACCCGAGTTCCAATCCCAATACATTCCATTGGTAGCTACATCCAATACACCAGCTCTCTTTTCAACAGGTAATGTATTGGTGAGGCTATCTACTCCCAAATTAAATTCTAAAGTTTGGTATTCGCCTTCAGGAATGTTTAGTGTAGGTTGTAAAGATTCCGATTGACTGGCATTTATTAAAAAGAATGACTCTTCTTTAGGAATAGTAAATACTTCGCCGTTAGTTTTGGTGAATTTGATATTGCTGACAAAATATTTAAGAATATAAATATTGAAGGTTTCATTACTATTATTCGAATAGGTGCCATCATTCAATACTAGTTTTTTTGCGCCGACAATATGGTCGAACTTTAGTTTTACTTGTCCGACTTTTTTGTCATCAATTTGGATATCCTTATTTTTTGTACAACCGCACAATAGGGTGCTCAAGCATAGTACACCCATTAAAATTTTTTTCATGAAATATTAATTAGATAAATAACACTGTATTCTGTCTAATGCACATTAATGGCTTGGCAGAATGATTTTTTTTTAAAAGAAAAGAATGTTATTATCCAAAGAGCGGCGGGCGATCCAAAGTAAAGGAATAGTCCTTAGGATTCAGATTAGAAGTATATAAACTGTAAATTTTGTTTTGGATTGGTAACAATGAGGTCAATTCAAACGAAAAGAAATCAGTGTTTACAGCTAGGCCTTCTTGAAAATTAATTTTGAAGCTTTGCTGTTCATTTTCTTGTTGGCTTTTTAATTTCTTCATCAAATAACACTGCCCATGACAAGTATTATTTTCCATACTGCGCTGTACACACAAATATTTCTCGATATAATTCTGATTATAATAGAATGAAGTACATATCACTAAAGTCATGTTGCATTGTATTAACATGATAGGGATTAGGATATATAACAGCCAAGTTTTCATTCGTGGCAAATCTACAATATTGTATGAGGAAATAAAATTATTAATTACAATTTTTTATGTGATAAATTTATTTGGATTAATTCTTAATAACGTATATATTTGTCCTGTCAACTTGAACAGAGGTAGTATTAAACATGATTTGTCCATTAGCTAACGTAGAAGAGGTATTCAAAACAGAAGTAGGAGCGGTTTACCAATGTAGCAGAAAAAATTGCTATTGGTTGGAATTCCAGGATACAACGACATCTTTTAGTGTTAGTGACTTCCTTTTATTCAAAAAGCGTATTGATAGCATTGACATCGAAAATATGCTGTGTGATTCTTCCAGAAGTTCGGATTTTGAAATTGTAATGCCTTTCCGTACTGAACGTTGTTTTCTTCTTTCCGTAGAAGATATTCTCAATCTTCGCGAGATTTTAGATGGCGCTAAATTTATGATCGAGTTTAATGGCCAAATGAAGAGCTTTTTACGTCGCGGAGCGGTTTTTGCCTTTTAATTTTAATTGTACTGATTCTAAATAACTTACAAATTCCAAGTCTAATTTAGACTTAATTTGTATTACACTTTTTTTATCCAATTCATCTTTCTTGCACTTATCTTTGTTCTAGTTAGTAAGTGGTATAACTATTGCTTATTAATTATTAACGGTAATTGTAACAATTAAACTTTATACATATGAAAGATTTATTGAAATTAAAATCATCTTTGTCAGAAGAGATCGAAAATATATTAAACGCACAAATTAAAGTAGAAGCTCATTCATCAGCATTATATTTAGCAATGTCTGCGTGGTGTGATGATCAGGGCTTAGACAACGCTTCCAAATTTTTTGCTAAACAATCGAACGAAGAGCGTGAGCACATGCTTAAAATCTTCAATTATATTAGCAGCCGTGGTGGTAAACCGATTTCACCAGAAGTGACAAATATTCCTCAAGATTTCGAGTCTTTCCGTGGTGTATTTGAACAAACATTGGAACAAGAAATGTTCGTTACTGAGCAATTCAATAATATTGCTGCAAAATGTCAACAAGTGAAAGATTACGTGACTTTTAACTTTTTAGGCTGGTTCTTAGAAGAGCAAGTTGAAGAAGAATATGTAGCACGTAGAATTCTTGAATTATTCGATGTAATCGGTGAAGAAGGAACAGGTCGTTGGGAAATTGATAGACATTTGGTAAAAGTTTGTTTTGACGGTGAATAATTAGAAACAAAAGTTCAGACAAACAAATAAAAATCAAAAGGAAGATATTGAATTGCAATATCTTCCTTTTTGTTTATACTATAAAATTAAATTTATCGTTTTATATAAAAGTAGCCGTAAACATTCTTTGAATGTATTTTATTTACTATATTGAGAAACGGTATTTCAGGTTTACACTGTGTCTTATTTTAAGCGAAACATAATCGTTTTTGTGTGGTTTGTTATCTTCATAACAGCACATTCTTCATATGCACAGACTCAACTAAGCGGCGTGGTCAAAGACACAATCGGAAATCCCATTAAAGATGTTATTGTTCGCCTACATACTGATCATGATACTTCTATCAGTATTACCAATTCCTTAGGAATTTATTATTTTAAAAATGTGGAAGCTCGACAATTTCAGCTTACCTATAATATGTTAGGTTATTTGGTTGAATCTAATAATTATGTCAAAGAAAATGGAGATGATTATGTGCTATTACCAGAAGTTGTTCTCCGCCGTGGTACTTATGCTATTCAGGACGTTTCAGTGACTCGAGTGATTCCGATGGTCATAAATGGAGATACTATACAGTATAATTTGGGCGCTTTTTCCTTCCGAAAACAAACTTTGCTAGAAGATGGTTTGAAAAAAATACCTGGCTTTCAGATAACGCGTGATGGTTCAGTTTATTTTAACGGATATCATATCAAGAAAGTAAAAGTAAACAACAATGAATTTTTTGGAGGTGACATTATTACAGCGACGAAAAATCTTCCTGTGGATTATATCAATAATATTCAACTCATTGAACTGAATAATAAAAGTGAAAATACCGAAACAGGTATTGCTGATTACCAAGAGAAAGAAAAGTTATTGAACATCAACTTGAAGGAAGATAAGAAGATTTTACATTTTGGTCAATTGACTATCGGTTCGGGAACTAATGGCCGATATTTGGGGAGTTTTGGTATTAACAGGTTTAACGATGGAAATGAATTATCCATATTAGGTTCCTTCAATAATACTAATACAAATTTGTTTTCCTATGGTGATATTTCGGGAGGAAAAAGGAGCCAAACCACATTGGATATTGATGAATTTATAGATCCTATTGATGGTATTAATACTACTTCATCGGTTGGAATTAATATAGCCAAAAAAGTTGGGAAGCAATCTCGTCTGAATTCCTCATATAACTATGTCAAAAAGAATACGTCGATTAGTGGATATTCCCGGATGAAGTCTACTTATATTGGCAATACCATTACCAAAGATGAAGATTATGATGAAGAACAAGAGGACGATAATCATAAATTAAGATTGTTTCTGGATGGAAAATTGGATAACAAGGATATTCTGAAGGTAGAAGGGAATCTGACTTATAATTTAAAATCAATCTTTAATAATAAGGAATCCAATGTTAGTAATTACCAAGAAATAAATAAAGGTACAAATAGAGATTCTGCTATTCATAAAATTCCTATTGCAGATATCGATATCCTTTATTCTAAATATTTCAATAAGAAAGATCGGAAGTTGGTGGGAAAATTTAATGCAAGGTCACATACATTAAAGAATAATCAATTCGTAAATGAAGAGTATTCCGTTTATAGCAAAAATGTAATAGATTATTCGGATGAACTAAATAATCAATTCATCGATCAAAGAAATAAAAATGGCTCTGCAAACCTCTCTTTATCTTTTGTAGAACCATTTTTGAACCATAGTGTTTTTGAATTTAAATATGAATATGATCATAGCAATATTGATGCTAGACGTTATGTATACAATTGGTTAGATGCTCGTGCATCCAATACCGTAGATTCGTTGACAGTAGATTATGGTTATAAATTTAATAGTAATAAAGTCGGTATCATCTATCAATTTACACCGAATAAAAAACTAAAGTTTAATGTAGGATTTGCCGTTCAGCCCATCTTTATGAATGGTAAAGTTTTGAATGATACGCTGGAGTATAACTATGACAATATCAACTTAGTACCTACGACAAACTTTAGTTATAAGTTATCTAATAACGTTGATTTTCAAATCAGTTATAGAGGAAGGAATAATCAGCCAAGTTTCTTCCAAATTGTTCCTGTATTTAATAATACGAATTCCAGAAATATTATACTCGGTAATCCCGAATTAAAGTCTGAATTCTCACACGGTTTCGTCACTACAATGAGGGCTTTTATACCTTCACGCGTGCAATATATAGAGACTAATTTTGCCTATAATTATGTAAAGGATAAGATCGTAACAGACAAAAAACCAGTAGAAAATAGTACGATTCAACAAACGACTTTCCGAAATGCAAAAGGCTATTATGATTGGAGATGGAATTATGTTTTCAATACGCCTTTCGAAAATGATGATTGGATGCTTGAAATGACTGGTGGATTGGATTATTACAATAATTTGTCCTACATTGAAGATAGAGAACGTACCACAAAGCAATTTATTTTAGCGCAAACTCTACAACTAAAATATTCGTTAGGGAATTATTTAGAAAGCATGTTTAATGCGAATTATTCTCGTAATAAAGCGAGTTATGATATTCCGTTTCGCACAAAAATTAACGTAGAAACTTTATTTATGGGTTTAGGGGCTAAAGGCTATTTGAACGATAATTTTTCTATGGGATTTGAAATGTCCCAACGATATAATGATGGTTACATTAATAAGTTTATGAATGTAAACCAAACCTTGATGAATGCCTTTCTAGAATATACGTTTTTACATAATCGCACTGCGCTATTGCGGTTGCAAGCGTATGATTTATTTGATCAAAATACGCAAATGGGTATGTATTCCGAATACATTGGAAATGATGTGTTTGAAGAAAGAAAAAATCGATTGGGAAGATATTTTATGTTATCCCTAAATATTAGAATGCAGAAATAGAAGATGATGAAAACCGTAGTGATTACAGAATTTGGAGGACCGGAAGTTTTAGAAGTACAGGAAAGACCTATTCCAAAAATAGATGCCGATGAAATATTAATAAAGGTAAAAGCTGCAGGAATTAATAGACCAGATATTTTTCAAAGACAAGGTAAGTATCCTGCACCTGAAGGGGTAGTGCAAGATATTCCTGGCTTGGAAGTCTCAGGTGTTATAGAGAATATTGGAGCAGATGTAGAAGGATTCCAAGTGGGAAATCGTGTGATGGCTTTAGTTCCTGGTGCTGGTTATGCGGAATATGTCAAAGTTCATTACGGTGCTGCTATACAAATTCCAGTTCAGTTAAGTTTTGAAAATGCTGCTGCATTGCCAGAAACATTGTATACAGTTTGGCATAATTTATTTCAGCGAGGCAATCTCCAAAAGGACGAAACTGTATTGATTCATGGAGGGGCTGGAGGAATTGGTTCAACGGTTATTCAATTAGCCAAATTGTTTGGAGCTAAAGTCGTGACAACGGTTAGTTCTGAAGAAAAAGAGAATTTTGTATTAAGTTTAGGAGCGGATAAAGTCATTAATTATAAGAATGAAGATTTTGAAGAGGTATTATCTTCTTCAAAGGTCGATGTAATCCTGGATTATATTGGAGGAGAATACTTCAATAAAAATATAAATGTGTTGAGAGAGGAAGGAAGGCTTATTTACATCAATGCAATGAAAGGAGCAAAGGTGGAATTGAATCTCTTCAAATTAATGCAAAAGCGCATTTCACTTTCGGGAAGTACATTGAGAAATAGATCAGCTTCGTTCAAACAATCTTTAACGCAAGAGATTGTAAAGAAAGTTTTACCATTGTTTGAGGATAATAAATTTCATATTCCTATTTTCAAAAAATTCAACTATTATGAAGCCTCCAAGGCACATTCTTTAATGGAAAGTGGAGCTTTCTTAGGAAAATTAGTGTTGGTTTTTTAGTGTGCTAAAATAATTTAGCTTTGGTTATATCGTAATTTATTGTCATCTTTAAATTCAACAAAAATTATAACCAAGATGAAACCAAAGTTTATTTTCACGTTAATAACATTTGTTTCTTTTGTTTCCGCTTCGTTTGCCCAGCGCATTCAGAATGTAGGAAAACCTGTTGATTACGTCAGTACATTAGTAGGTACACAATCGACTTATTTTCTTTCTAGCGGAAATACTTATCCCGCAGTGGCCGTGCCTTGGGGGATGAACTTTTGGAGTCCGCAGACTGGAAAAATGGGAGATGGTTGGATGTATTCTTACACGGCAGAGAAGATTAGAGGAATAAAACAAACCCATCAACCTTCCCCTTGGATGAATGATTACGGTCAATTCAGCATCATGGCAATGGTTGATAATAAAACTTTTGATCAAGACAAACGAGCAAGTTACTTTTCACATAAAGCTGAAGTTGCAAAACCTCATTATTATTCGGTTTATTTAGCAGATTATGATACCAATGTAGAAGTCACGCCAACCGAAAGAGCCGCTTATTTTAGATTTTCTTTCCCAAAAACAGATAAAGCATATGTGTTAATTGATGCTTTTGATAAAGGTTCTTATGTAGAAATAATTCCAAAGGAGAATAAAATTATTGGCTATACGACTAAAAACAGTGGCGGTGTACCTGAAAATTTCAAAAACTACTTTGTGCTGGAATTTAATAAGCCATTTCAGAATGTTTCTACTTTCGCTGATTCAGTTTTACAGGATGGTCGCTTTATGGTAAAAGCAGATCATGTCGGTGCTATTTTAGAATTTAAAACTTCCGGTAAGAATGATCCAGTATTGCTAAAAGTTGCTTCTTCATTTATTTCTCATAATCAGGCAAGTTTGAATCTTCGCGAATTGAATAATTTGACTTTTGATCAGGTAAAACAAAAAGGTGAAGATATTTGGAATAAGGAATTAGGCAAAATTGAGGTGGAAGGAGGAACAATAGATCAAATTCGTACTTTCTATTCTTGCTTATATCGCTCGTTGTTGTTCCCTCGCATGTTCTATGAATATGATGCAAATAATCAAGTTGTACATTATTCACCTTATAATGGAAAAGTTCTTCCAGGCTATATGTTTACTGACACGGGGTTTTGGGATACTTTCAGATGTTTATTTCCATTTCTGAATTTGATGTATCCTGAGATGAATCTTAAGATGCAGGAAGGATTGGCCAATGCGTATCGCGAAGGTGGTTGGTTGCCTGAATGGGCAAGTCCTGGCTATCGTGACATTATGGTCGGTAACAATTCAGCTTCGGTAGTTGCTGATGCTTGGATTAAAGGCGTGCGTTCAAAAGATATTGAAACGCTTTATGAAGCCGTCGTAAAAGGTTCCAAAAATGCAGGTCCATTAAGAGCTGTTGGTAGAGCAGGAGCAAATTATTACAATGAACTAGGATATGTACCATATGATGTGAATATACATGAAAATGTAGCACGTAGTTTGGAATATGCTTATGATGATTTTGCTATTTATCAGTTAGCAAAGTCGATAGGAAAAGGTAAGGAGGATATAGAATTTTATAAAAATAGAGCCTACAACTATCAAAAGCTATTTGATGCTCAAAATGGATTGATGCGTGGTAAATTGCAGAATGGGACTTTTCAGTCTCCTTTTAATCCATTCAAATGGGGCGATGCTTTTACAGAAGGTAATAGTTGGCATTACAGCTGGTCTGTTTTTCAAGATTTCGCAGGCTTATCTAAATTATTAGGGGGCAATAAAGCATTCGAAAATAAACTGGATTCTGTGTTTATTCTTCCGCCTATTTTTGATGATAGCTATTATGGATTTCCCATTCATGAGATTAGAGAAATGCAAATTGTCAATATGGGACAATACGCGCATGGAAACCAGCCTATTCAACACATGACTTATTTGTATAATTATGCTGGAGCACCATGGAAATCACAATATTGGGTACGCGAAACTATGGACAAGATGTATTCGCCAAATCCTGATGGCTATTGTGGTGATGAGGATAATGGACAAACTTCGGCGTGGTATGTATTTTCTGCTCTTGGATTTTATCCTGTGACTCCTGCTGTTGATGAATATGTAATAGGCTCGCCATTATTTGATAAAGTAATTCTTCATTTGGAAAATGGTAATACTATTCAAATTCAATCTGTTAATAATGATTCAGAAAATAGATATATTAAATCCCTTCAATTGAATGGAAAGAATTACAGCAAAAATTATTTAAAACACAGTGAATTAATAAAAGGTGCGAAATTAAATTTTACTATGGATAAGGTTCCTAATAAATCGAGAGGAACTTCTGCCGCTGATTTTCCATATTCAATTAGTACTTCAAAAAATTAAATAGCATATTCTATAACACAAACAATAAACGCTACCTGATTAGGTAGCGTTTTCTTATTTTATACATGTCAGAAATTAGCATCTTATCTCTCGACGCATGAAAACGAAATAGGACAGTGCGAAACATACCATCATTGCAGCGGTGATTCCTGTAAGCTGTGGCCATACAATCATCAAGCTATCTTTGAATGATAGCGCAGAAGGAATTGCTGCGACCATTTGTTCCATAGAAACAGGTCCAAGACTGCGTACTGACGGCATTAAAATGCTTGTAGTCGCATCCGTATATAATTGGCTAGGCGATAATCGCATCAAATTTAGTATCAGTTCATGCCAAGCTAAGTATTCCTGTTCTGAAATATAATTCGGATTGGGAATAAATGGTCTAACTATAAAATTAATGACTATTGGAAAGAAAATGGTAAAGAAAAGCCATATACCAATTGCTGTCATAGCTGATGTTGCTCCTTGACGAAATATTATCGATAGTAATATGGCTAAGCTTAACCAGAAAGCTACATAGATAATACTAACAGCAATGAATCCAATAATCCTTACGACCTCTTGAAATTCAATGTGAATGCCTGTGGACATTATGCCAGCTCCAATCATAAGCATAACTAAGGAAGTAAATAACACGCTTACTATGATTAGCGGTGCAAAGAATTTTGCAAGTAATAGATTGTCCCGATAAATAGGCTGTGCGACAAGCCGAGTTAAAGTTCCTCCATTGTGCTCTGAATTAATCGCATCGAAACCTAAAGCTATCCCCAATAAAGGTGCTAAGAAATTCAAAAATACATGAAAAGGAGGAATTGAATTGTCACTGGTGGTAAGTAATTTTAAATAGACAAATGTACTATCAGGATCCTGTGCATTATTAATTGTGTCTTTTAGCCCCGAAAAAGACACAAATAGAGAAGCTCCAAAAGTCAATACGATTAAAGCAAGCAAGATGATAAAGCGCCAGCTTCGTATGTGCGATGTAATTTCTTTTTTGATCAACACTTTCATCGCAATAGGGATAAAGCTCGAGTTACTCTCTTTATTTGTCGTATTATTACTTTTGAAGATGCTTATTTTTTTTTCCATTTTACATCTTTACTGTTTGATTTTCAAAATATTTGGCATATATATCATCAAGCGAATAGCCATTTCGTTGTACAGATATAATATTGGCATTTTTATGCACCAATAGTTTTACAGCATCGGCCGTGATATCAAGATCGGAATAGATACTTAATATGTCATTTTGCAATTCACAAGATTTATAGCCACTTATTTCAGATAATACTGCTGTAATATCTGATGATGATAATTTATTGTTATCAAGCTGAATGATTGTTTTAAATCCTTCGTTCAATTGGAGTTGGTGAGCTAGTGTTTCAATAGGCCCTTCAACAATCATCTTACCGTCCACAAAAATTCCTACACGATCACACACCCGTTGTACTTGATGTAAATGATGTGATGACATCAACACCGTCAAATTTTGCTCTCTACTCAATTTTTGAATGAGTTCTAAAAACTCATTAACTCCACTTGGGTCAATTCCAAGGGTGGGCTCATCCAGAATTACAACCTGTGGTTTTTTAATTAGTACTTCAGCTAAGCCAAGACGTTGTTTCATTCCTCGAGAGAAAGTGTTTGTTTTGTTGTTGGTAGCATGAGTTAAACCTACAGTCTGTAATAATTCTATAGCCGATTTTTTAGCTTCTTGTTCTTCAATACCATTTATCTGCGCGATAAAACATAGATTTTCTAGCGCTGTCATGTCTGGATAGAAGCCTACATTATCGGGCAAATACCCGACAAGTTTTTTGACTTCTAAAGGATTTCTAGTTGCGTCATATCCACAAACAGTTGCTGTCCCTTCCGTGGGTTCCGTCAAACCCAACATCATAAGAATACTGGTTGTTTTTCCAGCCCCATTTGGACCCAATAGACCAAATATTTCTCCTGAAGCTATATGAAGATTTAATTTATCAACAGCCTTTTTTGTGCCATAACATTTACTTAAATCCTTCAGTTGTATGATTGGATTATTCATGTGTAATGTTATTTCTGATTTAGTTTATCGATTATCTTCTTCCGTATTTGCGAATTAAATAATAGATTAAACCTGCAGCTGCAGCAATAATTACTATTCCAACCCAACCTGATAAAATGGAAGTTTTTACCATCATACGGATAGTCGCTTCGGAGGTTCCATTATTCGACCTTACAGTCATTTTAGTTACATAATCTCCAGCAATTGTTTTCTCAGGAACTTTTAAAGTTACTTTGATATCAGCACTTTGACCAGGTTGTAATTGTTCGATATTAGAAGGCGAGAAGCTAGTTTCCCATTTGCTTGGCAGTTGAGAAGATAATTCTAAAGCGTTTAAGGGTAATGTTCCTGTATTCTTTACCACTAATAGAATCTCTTTGCTATTTCCAGCGACAATCTCATCACTTAATCTGCCCGTAGGAGTGGTAAGTTCTACAGCGTAGGAGCCTCGCACTACAGCTTCAAGATCTAATTTAAGCGTATCAAAAGATGAAATAGCCTGAACTGGAATTTTGTATGTGTCTGGTTTGGTGGTAATAGGACAGGTGATTTCTATACTGATATCTTTGGTGCTTCCTGATTCGACTTGTAAGGAAGTTACAGAAATACCTTCTACACGATACGTAACTTGCCAGCCTGCAGGCAATTTGGTTGATAATTTATAGTTTACAGTTTCGGATTTTCCGTTTGTGAGTAAGCTATTATAGCGAAAAGTTTCATTCGTAGGGGCTTCTACATTCAATAGCCTAGCAGTGAAACTAGTTTTGACAGAATTGCTTTGCGCAAAAGATGAGGTTGTTAATAAAAATAAATAAAGCAGTAGTCCTTTGGTTAATATTAGGCACTTTTTAGAGTTTAATAATTGTTTTAACATAATCTAAATACTAAAATTTATAATTAATGAATGATAGTGTTCAAAGAATGTCAATTGGTTATCGCTACCAATTTTTATTAAAAAATAATGCGCCAAAATACTAATCTCAGCTATTCCTGTCAATAGCTGAGATTTATTATAAAGGATAAAAAATGTTAAATAGTGTAAAAATTATTTTTTAGGTAATTCTATGATAAATATTGTTCCTTGATTGATATTATTTTCAATCCATATTTTTCCTATATGTTGATCGATGATTTGTTTACAGATATACAATCCTAATCCAAAAGATTCTTCTCCGAAAGTTCCTTCACGTCTAATTTGTGGATTAAGGTCAAATAATTTAGCTTTAAACTCTTCAGGAATACCAATCCCATTATCTGCTATTCTAATTTGAATGGTATTTTCATCAGAGTCCAACAGTTGTATAGATATTTCGCTAGCCGGTGAACTAAATTTGATAGCATTGCTTAATAAATTGTCTAAGACTCGCCGAATTTTTTCGCGGCTAATAGGAATTGGGACAGATTTAAGATCTGTTATGAGTTGTTGACTTTTTTCATTCGCTTTATATTGTAGTAATGTAACAGATTCAAGAATAAGCTTGTCTAATTCTGTATCAATCTTGTTGATACTATCTTGCCAGTTTTAATCTGTAATAGATCAGAAATAGTTTTTAAAGCATCTTGATGCGATATCGTATTGATCTTTCTTTTTAAGTTCCTTCTTTAAAACTGAGATTAAGCTGTCTGTAGTTTCGCCCGCATAACAGGAAATATTGACACCAAGAAGTAAAAATAATTGGCAAATGATTAGGGTAAAAATTATTTTCTTAATAAAGGCAGTATGCATTGGAAATAATTAATAATACTAATATATAAATTATATAAATATTTATATCTCTTTAACTTATTATTATCATATTGATGTTTCGATTTTTGTAAGGTGTAGTTCCCTATAAAAACTAAGAAGCTCTTATGCGTGAACATAAGAGCCTTATTTTATTATTTATTAAATAATTATTTACAATTTGGAATGTTGAATTCTGCTGTCAATACGGAGGAATTCGTTGCTGAATTGTAAGTTATTTTTCCTTTCAGACCATCTTTTGCTGGTAATGAAGTATCTGATTTATTGAAGTCAAACTCTGTAGAGTATTTTCTTCCATCATATACGATTTCAATATAGTATTTCGTATTGTTAATTAATTTTAATGAACCTGTGCCATTTTCTACACGTATCGATTGTACAAATACTTTACTATTATTAACATTTCTATAAAGAGATGCATTAGCACTCGGTAAAACAGTTGTTTTCTTAGCTGGACATTTTCCTGTAAGATCTAGATTAACATTTACGAGATCAATAGTTGCTGCATTTAATGTTACACTTACACCTTGGTTAGAACAAGGATCAAAATATGCTGATTCCGCTGCTTTTTCACCTGTAGCTTTATCCACTAATACCACTTTTAATTTGTAACTTGGTAGTTTGTCCAACGTAATTGTATTAGCTCCAGAAGTCATAGTATGAGAAATATCCGCTGATGTTGATACAGGTTGGCCACTTTCATTTAATAAGTTGATAGTATAAGTTCTATTTGCCGCACCAGCATTAGCATTAACAGTGATTTTAGTAGATTGCGTACAGTTTTCGGAATAGAAATTCAAACTCCAGTAGGATAAGTGAGGAATATCAAAAGATGCGATTAATTTACCTCCGTTATTCGCAATTGTAGTGTTACCTTCTCTTTTCCAAACACCTTTTGATTCGTCCAAACTCCATACTGCGATCTGATCACCAGCTTTTATTGTTGAACCCGTATTTGGATTAACAATTTGATTGCTCACTTCCATATCCACTTTTAATGGTTTCGAGAATTGTTTCACAGCTTGATTGCCCACTTTCATATCAATAGCAACAAAACCAGCTGTTACGAATGATCCAGCATTTAGTTTATTTCCACTAGCATCTACTAAATTTTGAGCTGATAATCCACCTGGAAATGCTTCCAACGCTTTCTCAGAAGAAGGGCTGTACTGTACAATGTTACTTGTTAAAGTACCACCAGTAATAGGAGCTCCATTAGCATTTAAGAATTGTGTGCCAGTTTCAACAAGAATATTTGTTTGCTCTGGCTTTGATGCGCTACTTGGTAATGCAATTGTCGTTGGAGCAGTTGTTGCACCCGAAGTTAAAGTTGTATTTTTACCTACCACAGCAGCTGTACCTTCAGGTAAGTTTTTATATTGTACCATTTTCACCACATAAACAGATGCTGAATCTTTATCCAACGTGATTGTTTGTGAGACAGGTACATATCCGTTTAATTCACCGTTAATATGAAACTGAATTGGATTCGATTTTGTGGGTTTTACTCCTTCTTCAAGAGCTAAACTCAACATACCACCTACGACTTTAAATTCTTTTTTACCAATATCGTTGATTACTTTATCCGCATTAGAACCTGAAATCGTGACTGTAAAATCTCCAACTGGAGTAGGATTTTTATCGTTGGCATTTATAAAAATAACACCTGTAGGGGTGTTTCCATATAAATTTCCATCTGTAATAATCTCAATACCGTTGAATGGATTATTACACGTATAAAATACTGCCGAGGCAATAGTTATTAGCGTTAATAATATGTATTTAGTTGAAATTTTCATGATTGGTTTGGGTTTATTTTGCAATTCTAAAGTTTAAATTTAGTTGAATAGTAGGCATCCATCTAAAAGAAGATAAATTATTTTCTAAAGTTGATTCTTGTTGCTTATTTGGAGCTAACATTTTAGTCGCATCAATATTAACTTTTGCTGGACTCATGTAGTATGATCCTAAGTCAACATTTACACCAAATCTTTTAGATGGAGTACTTCTTCCAAGACCTAAACCAATATAAGGAGCAAAACCATTATAACTTACCTGAGCTTTTAAATCTCCAATTTGCTCCGGAGTGATAGATAAATTGCCAACATCAATGCCTTTTGAAGGTTTCAAATAACCATCCACTTCTGTGTTGTTTAATACAGCACCACCTGCAACAACTCTTAAAACAGGTAAAAGACTGTATTCGCCTAGTAATCCAACTTGGCTTACACTACCTTGTACATATTTAACATCATCTTTATAATCGCCTAAAGCTGCAAGATTAATATTACGACCTTTTAATGGATCATTCATTTTGTAAGAGAAAAATGTACCATTCAAACGAACTGCTAATTTTTCTAAGACCTGATAGCGTACACCCGCTCCAAATCCGTTAGTTCCTCCTTGCAATTGAATTGACATTTTATTGGTTTGAAATCCTGATGGGTAGGATAGAGTGTCCGTTTGTGCCATCAAGCATCCGGCTGCCACAATTTGGCAACTGAACAGTAGAAGTCTTTTTTTCATAGGTTAAAAAATGTATTTGTATTTCAAATGTACCAATAAAAGATTGTAAATCACAATTAAATATTGTATTAATTCAATTTTTTACGAATGTTAAATTTTATTGAGAGATATTTCAGTACTTAAGAAGTAGAATGTTAGTACTTTATTGTTATTTAAAAGAGATAACCCACGTTAAGCGAGCTTTGAGGTCAACAAAAATAGAGTTTTTTTGTTAATAAGCTAATTAAAATCTAAGAAAAATGGGAATAGTACTAACTCGCAAGAATATATATTTTAAACCTGATACCACTCGTGTCTTAGCTCGGTTTTTTAATTTAAGTAATGAACGAAAAGAAAAAGTTATTAAACGAGTTATTTCTTTGTCCAAAAGTGAAAAAGAAGTGCTTTTAAATCAGATACTTCGTAATTTTTCTAATAGACATAGAAGTGTTGTTGAGATATGGGAAAGAAATTTTAAGCGAGCAATGGAAGCACCTCTAAGTAAAGAAACTTTAGAATACCCCTATACTTACAAGGATAAGTTGTTAATAGGAGCCTATTTTACGATGGAATATTCCGTAGAGTCGGCCGCTTTTTTCAATCCTTCTATCGTGGAATCGCCCGATCAAACGCAGCTAGAGGATGGTCAAAAACGAATTATTTTAAGTTTTAGAGCTACAGGAGAAGGTCATGTATCATCCATTGTTTTTCGTTCTGGTATTATCGATAAAGATCTAAATATTCAATTGGATGAAGTCGGACGTCTTTTAGAAAAACCTAAGAATTTTAAAAATCATATATACATTAAGCACGAATTTTTTGAGAAGCTTTCCAATATCGATTCGGTGGATGATGCATTCAATACTATTGTATATAATAAATTTCCAGAAACATTTGTATATGAAGAACTCAGACGTTTCATAAAAGAATTGAATGCTGAATATGGCTCCAATCCTATTTATAACCAGTTTTTGAATCATATACTTTGGCTAGCCTCTTCGCATTATCAGATTTCTTATTCATTGAATACCTCTATTTCCGAACGCGTAATCTTTCCTATTAGCGATACCGAAAGAAATGGCATTGAAGATGCACGGTTTCTGAAATTTGATCAAGGAAATGGTTCTTTTATTTATTATGCTACCTATACTGCTTATGATGGAATAACTATCATGCCCAAATTACTTTCTACCAAGGATTTTGTCACCTTCAAAATTCAGCCTATTAATGGTAAAGTCGCCAATAAAGGAGCTGCTATTTTCCCCAAAAAAATTAATGGAAAATACGCTATGCTGTGCCGGGTCGATGGAGAAAATAACTATATCTGTTTTTCAGATGATTTAATTAATTGGCATCAGGATGTAATTTTGCTTCGGGAGCCAAAATATCCTTGTGAATTTATCCAAATAGGAAATTGTGGTTCACCTATCGAAACGGAAAAAGGCTGGTTAGTACTGACACATAGTGTAGGACCTATGCGTCAATACAGTATAAGTGTAAGTTTGTTGGATTTAAATGATCCTACTAAAATTATCGGAAGGTTAAAAGAACCGCTCATTTACCCCAATCAAGAAGAACGTGAGGGATATGTTCCGAATGTAGTTTATTCATGTGGGCAAATCATTCATAATGGTCATTTAATAATTCCATATGCAATGTCTGATTACGCGTCTACTTATGCCATCATTAACTTAGATGATTTATTGAATGAGTTGCTATCAAATCCTTAATGTATAGTATGATTCAAAATGATCTATAATTGAGATTATTCCATAGATTCGTTTTGGAAAATTAGTTTATATTCGGTCAATTATATCACCTATTATAAACAGCATTACTCGAAAGTTTAATATTTTTACCAATTATCTATGATGAAATCAATAAGACTTAGACTTATTCAGAATTTATCTGTTGTATTTTTATTTTTTATAGGATTTACTCATCCTGCTTTTGCACAAGAATGGAAAGCCAAATGGATTTCAATGGACTTACCTGAAACAGATAAAATAAATGTCTGGATTGGTTTTGTAAAAGAAGTAAACGTAAAAAATGTTCCAAAATCGGCTCTTGCTAAAATTGCTGTGGATAGTAAATACTGGCTATATATCAATGGAAAATTGGTCGTATTTGAAGGAGGTGTAAAACGCGGGCCAAATATTAATGATACCTATTATGATGAAGTAAATATAGCTCCCTATTTAAAAACAGGAAAAAATATCATAGCAGTGGATCTGTGGTATTTTGGCAAGCAAGGATTTTCACATCACGACAGCGGAAAAGCTGGTTTGTTATTCGATCTTCAAAGCAATGGTTTAACAATTTTGTCTGACGAGACCTGGAACGTTAATCGAATTTTATCCTATAAAATGGCAGATAAACCGCACGCTAATTTTAGACTACCTGAATCAAGTTTATTGTTCGATGCGAGAGAAGTTGATAAAAGATCAATGCATATTAATGATGAATCACAAGCTTCTCAACATGCTATTGTGGTGGCAAAAGCAGGAGATGCACCATGGAATAAACTCGTGAAAAGATCCATTCCCCAATGGAAAGACTTTGGAATAAAAAAAATCCACAAAAAAGATATAATACGTGATGGGGATACATTAAAATGTAAACTACCCTATAATATGCAATTCACACCGGTGATTGCTTTAAAAAAGGCTCCAGCAGGTCAAAAAATAACTTTGGCTACAGATAATTTCTACCATTATGATGGCGATGATGATATAATTCGTGCTGAATATATCACCAAAGAGGGTAAACAGCAGTATGAAAGTCCAGGCTGGATGAATGGGCATTACATGTATGTAGTGGCTTCTAATGATATTGAATTCGATTTTATTGGATATCGAGAGACAGGATATAATACAGAATTTGCTGGAGAATTTCACTGTTCGGACGAGTTTTTCAATAAGCTATGGCAGAAGGCACGAAGAACGCTGTATGTCACCATGCGCGACAATTATATGGATTGTCCAGATCGTGAACGTTCACTTTGGACGGGGGATGCTGTTTTGGAGAGTGAAGAATCTTTTTATGCATTATCTCCATCTTCACATGCATTATCAAAAAAATGGCTTTTAGAAATGTTTGGTTGGCAAAGAGAGGATGGAAGTTTACATTCTCCCATCCCTAGTGTGATTTGGGGTAGAGAATTACCCGGTCAGATTCTGGCCACTATCGGACATTATGGTGTTTGGAACTATTATCTTCATACTGGAGATAAGGAAATGATTGAATTTGCTTATCCAAAAAGCCAAAAATATTTGGATTTGTGGGAATTTCAGGACAATGGATTAGTAAAAGTTCGTAAAGGCGAATGGAATTGGGGAGACTGGGGGGAGAATAGAGATATAACATTGCTCTATAATTTGTGGTATTATCTAGCTTTAAAAAGTCAGCATGCCATTGCTATAGAATTAGGATATTCAAAAGATCAGGAAATTCTTGCCTCTAAAATGGCTAAATTAAAAGCTGCGTTCAATCAAGTGTTTTGGAAAGATGGTCAATATAGATCTACAGAGTATGAAGGATTGACAGATGATAGAGCACATGCCTTAGCCGTCGTTTCGGGCATAGCAGAGCCAGAAAAATATGCAGAGATAGAAAAGGTTTTTGAAACACAACATCATGCAAGTCCGTATATGGAAAAATATGTTTTTGAAGCGATGTATATAATGGGAATCCCTGCAAAAGCAAATCAAAGACATAAACAACGTTTTGAAAAGATGGTCAATAACAACTGTTTTTCGACTTTATTTGAGGGATGGGGGATTGGCAAAGAAGGTTTTGGTGGTGGTACGGTTAATCATGCCTGGAGTGGAGGAGGGCTAAGTATTTTACATGGATATATGGCTGGTATCCGCCCCTATAAACCAGGGTACGATGAATTCATAGTAAGTCCAAACGTCGAAGGGATAAAAAATCTGCACACTTTGGTGCCATCTATTAAAGGAAACATTATCTTGGATATTAGGAATACAAATAATCTGCTTTCTTTAAAACTTCATGTTCCAAACTCGACAAAAGCTCGATTTAGTCTGCCAAAGGAATATGATATGGATAATCTGGTGATAAAAAGAAATGGAAAGTCACTAAAAGATTTTGTGAAAGAAGGAAAAGAAATACTATTGGAGGGTGGTAAATGGTCTATTCAAGCTAAAAAGAAAAACTAATACAGTGAGCTAATAGAAGTTTATTTTTAAGACTCTAAATCAATTTGTTTTATAAGTAAGATGCTTATCTTTATGGGATTGTGCTATGTAAGGTAGAGCAATACATCAACCTACTTGAATAACAAATTATGAGACTTAAACTAATTAATCTACTCTTTTCTTTCTTTATTTCCATTTCGGTTTTTGCGCAACCCACGGGTAAATTAGCAGTGCATGATCCCGTTATGATTAAGCATCAGGATACTTATTATTTATTCTCCACGGGGCATGGAATTGCGGTTTCAAGTTCTAGAGATATGATAAATTGGAAAAGAGAAAAACCAGTTTTTAGTGTACCTCCGCAATGGACTGTTGAAAAAGTGCCGACGTTCAAAGGGCACATTTGGGCACCAGACATCGCTTTCTTTAATGGTAAATACTATTTGTACTATAGCGTTTCTGCTTTTGGAAAAAATACTTCTGGCATCGGCGTAGCAACCAATGTGACTTTGGACAAGGATGATCCTAATTTCAAATGGCAAGATCATGGTTTAGTTATTCAATCTATTCCAGGGCAGACGAATTGGAATGCTATTGACCCAAACATTATTTTAGATAAAAAAGGAACGCCGTATATGAGTTTTGGTTCTTTTTGGGATGGAATCAAATTAGTGAAATTGTCTAAAGATGGTCTTCGTGTAGAAGATGACATTACAAATATTCCAACTATAGCAAGTCGAAAAAAGTCCTCCAAAGATCCGAATCCGCCTTCTGTGGATGACAATCCAAAAGATGCGGGAGGAAATGCTATAGAAGCACCATTTATTTTTAAGCATAAAGACTATTATTATCTTTTTGTTTCCATAGATTACTGTTGTAAAGGTGTAAATAGCACATATAAAATGATTGTAGGAAGATCAAAAAATATAAAAGGTCCATATCTGGATGAAAAAGGAATTGATTTAGCGCAGGCAGGGGGAAAGTTGGTTCTGGCGGGAAACGAAAATTGGCATGGAGTAGGACATAATGCTGTCGTCCATACAGAAAACCAAGATTATATTCTATTTCATGGTTATGATGCTAAAGACGCAGGAAGATCAAAATTGCTTATCAAAAAAATTACTTGGGATAAGCAGGGATGGCCTACCGTTAAATTAAATTAATTCCTGACCACAGTTTATATTGTCAATCCTTTATTATACTTCCACTATAATAAAGGATTGGTCTTTTTTCTCTCTTCTTAGTACGGGTAAAGCAACATTATAAACAGGAATTTTTGTGGAAGTCTGACCTTTAGGAGAACCCGCGTGTGCGTGCCCATGAAAAGCTACCGTAACCTGTCTACGGCTTATAGTATCCGCCAAATGTGATGACCCCAAGAAAGGATAAAGCTGTTCGGGTTCTCCGATAATGGTTTCTTTGATGGGCGAATAGTGCAGCAATACTACTTTAGGCATCTGCGGATTATCTTGTTCCAATCTTGTCAGTGCACGGTCCAATTGTAATGCCTCATCTACGGCTTCATGAACAAATTGCTTCATCATTTCTTCCCCAAAAAGAGAAAGCATATATTGTTCAAATCCTCCACCAAAACCTTTCACCCCAGCAAAAGCTACATCGTGAATAACAATGGATTCTCCATCAAGGATAGTCATATCATGCTCCGCTAAAATTTGTTTAATCATCTTTTGACGACCTTTTTCATAATCATGATTTCCCAAAACACCAATCACGGGCACTTGTAACACATCCAATCCTTCACCTAAAATGCGAGCTTCTTCTTCATCGCCCGTATCGGTTAGATCACCACAAATCAGCAAAATATCTGCCTTCTCATTAATCTCTTTAAACGTACTTCTCAAAATCCCTTTGTCGCTACTTTTAGTATGTATATCCGCCATAGCGGCTATTCTTATTTTCTTTCTATTCGCCATAATTAAACGGTTGTGATCGTATAACTTTTATAATTCCATTCTTTCACATCCACTTGATATTGAGTTTGATCAATCAAAGGACCTCTACAAACTCTTTCAACAGGTGAGGGGAGATCATATTGTTCATTAGCCCTACGCATCAATTCATCAAAAAGCCATTTTGGAATGATTTCTCTATATTCTGAAGGGTACACAAATTGGAAAATTAGAATCTGTGCCAACAGTAAATGCCAATGCGTGTCTAATCTGTACAAGAGGATTTCCCAATTCACTTCCTTGCCGTATTTCAACAAGATGTGATTTATATCTGCATTGTCATTTCTTTCTCTATTCTGCACATATATTTTGCACCAGATAAGTTCTTCAACAGGAATAAATTTTACGGGTACATCCGCAAAATAGCCATCACTGGCGCGTTCGTACCAACTTTCATCCACCGTACATATATTGCTGACTGTGTCGAAAATAATATCGATGAAATAGTCTCCATGGAATACCTTAGCAAGCCAACGCGCGTCAGTCACTTCGGTGCGGTATCCTTGCTCGGCAAAGTATTTAAGAATTTTTGGGTATTCACTGCTTTTGCAGAATATATCTAAATCTTTCGTGTCCCTAAAAATTCCCGTATAATGAAACATCGCGAAAGCGCCTCCTAACATAAATTGGCAACCACTAGCATGAAGCATTTCCAACGCTTCTTTGTAAAATGCTGTCGATTCTTGTTTTTCCTTTTCTGTGCTTAGCATATTGTTGTGATCTAAGTTAATCTAGCGAATATTGAACCATCAGAGCATGAAGAAAGTTGATGATAAAGTATTTATTGCTTATAGAATGTGACTTACATAAGAAAAGGGGACAAATCCCCTAATCGTATAGTAAATATGAATTTTAAACAAATTGAAATCTTACTGTTTAGATTTATCCACTACAAAGATAGTTTCTATCTTTTCTTGATACACCTCTACAGTGTTTAGATATATATCTTTTTTAGTTTGTAAGATGTAATCGGTATCTGTGAAAGTATCTACATAGTCCACAGACTCTTCTTGGATATATTTTTCCCTATTCGTATACGCATCTAATTTATACATAGTGAAGATGGCATCTTCTTCCATAAAATGAATATCAGAGCGCAATAGATTTACACCATTTTTCTCGAAAATTTCCCTCGCTTCATCTGAACTCACCTTTCGAATTTTCTCTTTTAAAGCATGCAGTTCATCTAAGGCAGCATTCCGATTTTCAGGATAATATTCTTGTACAAATTGTTCAAATTCTTCGGGTTTATCGTCAACAATGGCATGATGCAAATATACCCGATAAACAGGATTATTCTTCATAGACCAAAATATTCTTCCCAAATTATCTTTTAGTTCTGTTTTTATTTCTTCTAATCGATGTGCTAAATTTTTCATAGTATTTCCGGTAAGTCTTGAATGTTTTAAGCTCATCCATGGATGAGATAACCTCAGGATGAACAAGAGTCAGAAAGATTTTGTTGAGAAGAGGACAAATAAAATCCTCACAGGTAGCTTTTATGTACTTCAAATATGTCATTAAATCATGCTTGCGCATTCCTCTTCAACGACCTTCGCTCAACTCGCGGGTCGGCGAGCGAATAGGAGTGAAGCTGTATAATAATTTTTAGACAATAAATTTCTTAATGATTTGCGAGACAACAGCGAGACACTAGCTAGATAAAATTCATCAAAAAGTGCCGCTTTTACTGTATACTTGATATAGATATTATTAACAAGTTTTTTAATCACTCGTAAGAAGAAAAGATTTAAAAATTGGTGATTAGACAGTATTTGGAGTGTTTTACAAACAAAAAATCCCCACATTTCTGTGAGGATTTCAGTGCTCCCAACTGGGCTCGAACCAGTGACCAAAAGATTATGAGTCTTCTACTCTAACCAACTGAGCTATAGGAGCGATTTTTTGTTGGTGTCAAAAGTGAACTTTATTCCGTTTTGACGATGCAAATATTGATATTTGTACTGAAAAAACCAAATTTATAATGCAAAAAATTGAAAATATTATCCTCGATTATGGCAACGTGATTTTTATGATTGACTTCCAGAAATCGCAACAAGCTTTTACTCAATTAGGTATATCAAATGTAGATGAAATATTTGCACATTCAGGCCAAATCGAACTTTTTGATGATTTTGACAAAGGAATTATTAGCCCCGCACAATTTCGCGATGGAATTCGGGATTTAACGAAAAACAACAACCTTACAGACGAACAAATTGATCAAGCATGGAATGCTTTGTTGCTTGGAGTGCCAGAAGGTAAACATGAATTATTGATTCAGTTGAATAATAAATACAGAACATTTTTGCTAAGTAATAATAATGCTATTCATTACGATTATTGTATGAAGCATATTCACGATAAATATGGAGTAGAGGATAATACTGGATTTTTTGAACAGGCGTACTATTCGCATCTGATGGGTATGCGTAAGCCAAATGCTGATATTTTTGAATACGTCTTGGAAAAGCACAATTTGGAGCCTGATAAGACATTATTTATTGACGACAGTCCTCAACATTTGCGTACAGCAGCTGCTTTGGGTTTGCATACAGCTTTATGCACGAAAGAGGAACCTCTAGAAAAACTTATAGAAAAATGGAATTTACTTTAATTTCGAGCAAATAAATTGATCGATTATTTGTAGTATCATTCCCAAAGGAAAATAAATCAGATTTATTGTAATTAGAGTTTGCATAATTAAGTTTTATTTCTACCTTTGCACCACAAAGAATTTTACAAACGAAAGGAGGTATACAGGAATTATGATTATCGTAAATGTTAAAGAAGGAGAATCTCTAGATAGAGCATTAAAACGCTTCAAAAAGAAATTTGAGAAGACTGGGGTTTTACGTGAATTACGTTCTCGTCAAGCATACGAGAAGAAGTCTGTAACTCGTCGTACACAAATTAAGAAAGCTATCTACAAACAAGGATTACAGCAAGAAACTACTGCGTAATTATTGTGTAGTGCACAATATAAAAAGTCAATCCATTTGGATTGACTTTTTTGTGTATAGGATATTTGATCCCAAGCTAAAAAAGAAAAGGAATTATATTGCTATAATTCCTTTCTTAATCTCGCTACAGGAATATTCATGGATTCCCGATATTTTGCTACAGTTCGTCGCGCTATCGTATAGCCTTTTTCTTTTAGTATTTCTGTTAATTTTTCGTCTGCCAAAGGTTTGCGTTTATCTTCGTTGGCAATACATTCTTCTAAGATTTTCTTCACCTCTTTGTTCGAAACTTCCTCACCCGAATCCGTTTGAATAGCTTCGGAGAAGAAAGATTTTAATAGAAAAGTCCCAAATTCTGTCTGTACATATTTTGAATTAGCTACGCGAGAAACTGTAGAAATATCCATATCAATTTCTTCGGCAATATCTTTTAGGATCATGGGCTTCAACATACGGTCGTCACCAGTTAAGAAGTACTCGTATTGGTATTTCATAATGGCGTTCATTGTTTTAAGGAGCGTTTGCTGTCTTTGTTTGATGGCGTCGATAAACCACTTTGCCGAATCCAATTTGGATTTGACGAATTGAACGGCTTCTTTCATTTTTTTGTCGTTCTTTTCGGCTTTTTCATAATGCTCAAACATATCTTGATAGGTTCTGGATACACGCAGTTCTGGAGCATTACGACCATTTAAGGTTAAATGAAGAACGCCATCATTGTTTGAAATATGAAAATCTGGTATAATCTGCAATTGTTTTCCAGCTACAGCTGCTGAATCACCAGGTTTGGGATTTAACTTCAAAATTTCATTGATAATATCTTTAAGCTCGTCTGAATTTACATTCAGTTGCTTCTCGATTTTATCGTAATGTTTCTTAGTGAATTCATCCAAGTAGTTACGAACTACTTCAATAGCCTTTTTTACTATTGTATTATCTTGGTCTTTCTTACGAAGTTGAATTAACAGACATTCCTGCAGATCACGTGCGCCAATACCAGCTGGTTCAAACCCTTGTATCACAGCAAGCATTTCCTCGACTTCGGATTCTTCAGCCATTACATTTTGGGAAAAAGCCAAATCATCAATCAACGATAGGATAGGACGTCTTAAATACCCATCATCATCCAAACTACCGATAATTTGATTGCCAATTAGATATTGTTTATCCGTAAGTGCTAATAAGTCAAGTTGATTTTGCAGCTTTTCGAAAAAAGAATCTTGAATGGCAATAGGAATTTCTTTATGATCCTCGTCATCCTCACTATTGTAATTACCACCGTAATCTTTGTAGTCATCTTCTTGAATATATTCTTCAAGAGAAAACTCTTCCTCAAAACCATCGTCATTTTTATTTTCATAATCATCCGGATCTTTATCTGGATAATCTTCGATGGAATCGTTCATATTGGCCAAGCTGCCATCTTCTAATGCAGGATTTTCCTCCAGCTCTTCTTTGATACGTGTGTCCAAAGAAGCTGTAGGAACCTGCAGAAGCTTAATAAATTGTATCTGCTGCGGGGATAGTTTTTGTAATAACTTTTGTTGTAGTGTCTGTTTTAACATATCGTAAGTTAAATGCCTGGTAAATTTAGTCAAATAATATGAATTTTATTAGTGTCTCTATACAGATGTTTTTATGTTGTAAATAGTTCACTACTGAAGTATTTGTAAGCGATTTATTTAGGGTAAAACAAACAATTGTTAAAATTCGTTAATTTTATAGCGGAGGATATTTTAAAAATCGTTTTCTATGCGATTTTTACCAAACATTTTTGTCATATTTACTCTATGTTTAGACGTGTTAAAAATCGATTCTTGCGATACATTATTATAGGAATATATTCTATTGTATTGCTCACATGTGCCGTTCAACTAAATTTTTTGGGTCTATTTGGATATTCCCCGACACAGAAAGACATCTTATTGCCAACCCTTAATGTAGCCTCAGAATTATATACCGCTGATTCCGTGTTGATTGGTCGTTATTTCGACGAAGATCGCGATCCAGTTTCTTTTGATAGTATTGCTCCCGAAGTTATTGAAGCCTTGATTGCTACTGAGGATATTCGTTTTTACAAACACAATGGAGTAGACTTTCTTGGTTTGGCTTCTGGTATTGTTTCCACGCTTAAAGGCGATCAACGTGGAGGAAGTACCATTACACAACAGCTAGCAAAAAACCTTTTCAAAACGCGATATGCACATTCTCAAGGTTATCTAAGTAAAATTCCTGGTGTCCGTATTTTGATTACTAAATACAAAGAATGGATGACTGCTTACAAGTTGGAAAGCAAATATTCGAAGCAATCCATTATTACAATGTACCTGAATACCGTATCATTTAGTAATAATGCATATGGAATTAAATCTGCATCTTTACGCTATTTTAATAAATTACCTTCAGCGCTAAACACAAATGAAAGTGCTTTGTTAGTAGGTATGTTGAAAGGAACGACCATTTATAACCCAATTCGTAATCCGAAAAATGCCTTGCAAAGACGTAATGTGGTATTATCTCAAATGGAAAAAGCTGGTTATTTGGATAATGAACAGGTAGCGAAATTAGCTCAAGACTCGTTAAAATTAGACTTAAGCTTTCACGATAATACGGATGCGAATGATTCATATTTGAGATCTGCTGTGTATCGCTGGTTAGACAAATGGAGTCAGGACAATGAGATTGATATCAATAAAGCTGGTTTGAAAATATACACTACAATTGATTCGCGCATGCAAAAAATTGCAGAAAATGTTGTAGCTAAGAAAATGGAAGAATTGCAACGTAGATTGAAAAATACTTGGGGAAGTAGTGAGCCTTGGCGTGACAAGGAAGGAAATTTGATTCCTGAGTTTTTGGAAAATCAAGCACGCAAATTGCCTGCTTACTCTAGCTTAATGCAGCGTTTCAATAACAATGAGGATAGTGTTTTTCAAGTGCTGAATGAAAAGAAAGAGATGGAAGTGTTTACCTGGGATGGTATGGAAAAAGTAAACTATTCTACGATGGATTCTTTAAAGCATTATGTAATGATGTTGAATACGGGTATGATGGCAATGAATCCATATAATGGTGAAATTAAAGTTTGGGTGGGAGGTATCAATCACCAGTTCTATAAGTTTGACCATGTAAACCAGGCCAAAAGACAAGCGGGTTCAACATTCAAACCTTTCGCTTACTTAGCGGCTTTAGAATCGGGAATGTCACCTTGTGATAAATTTACCGATAAGCCTGTGAAAATTGAGTTTATGGGTAAGGATGGGATGGAAGCTTGGGAACCAAAAAATGCGGACTGGTCAGTATCATATAGTGATATGACACTACGTCACGCAATGGCCAGATCATTGAATACCATCACGGCGCAAGTAACTGAAGCGGTAGGTCCAAACAAAGTTGTAGAGACCGCGCATAAATGTGGTATTGATAGTAAATTGCAAGCTGTGCCTTCTGTGGGGTTAGGGCCAAATGATGTGTCTGTATATGAAATGGTGAAAGCCTATGCAACTTTTATGAATGCGGGTAAAACCACAGAACCTATTTTAGTGTCTAAAATTGTAGATCAAGAAGGACATGTTATCGCTTCTTTTGAAACAGAACACAAACAAGTAATCAGTCCTGAAAATGCATGGCTGATGACCTATATGTTGCGAGGTACTATTGAAGAACCAAGAGGTACTTCACAGGCATTATGGGAGTGGGACTTGTTTAAAGAGAATAATCAAATTGGTGGTAAAACGGGTACTTCATCTGATTATGTAGATGCATGGTACATGGGCGTAACAAAAGACTTAATTGCAGGTGTTTGGGTTGGTTGTGATGAACAAAGTATTCACTTTAAGAATTCAGCTTCTGGTGAAGGTTCAAAAACAGCTTTGCCAATATATGCCATGTTTATGGAAGAAGTTTACAAACATCCGGAATTAGGCGTTACATTTGGTAAATTCCCTGAACCGACGGTGGAGATCACCAAAACATATCAATGTCCAACGCCAAGAGCACAGTATGTAGCTCCGGTGGACAGTACAAATACTGATTTAGATACGGATGTAGAATTAGATCCTTTGCAAGAAAATCAAAATTCAACGGAAGAATCTACAACTGAAGAACAATAAGAAAATTACAAAATTTATAGTATTAACTATTTAATTATGAGTTTGTTGGCAAAAAAGTGTTTTAATAAGATTTTGTGCTGCTTAGCATTAATGCTTGTCTTTGGGGGATCGGTAAATGCGCAGTATTTTGGGCAGAATAAAATGCGGTACAAAAAGTTGAATTTTAAAGTGTACGACACTCCGCATTTCAATATTTACTATTACCTGCAAAATGATTCCATGATGCGTTGGTTAGCCAAAGAGTCCGAAATCTGGTATGATATGCATCAACAGGTTTTTCAAGATACTTTTTCGCGCAAAAATCCAATTATTATCTACAATAACCATCCTGAATTTCAACAAACAACTGCCATTTCAGGCGAAATATCCGTTGGGACCGGAGGTGTAACTGAAGCGTTTAAACAGCGTGTCGTTATGCCTATTATGCAGATTAATCAACAAACCCGACACGTGTTAGGCCACGAGATGGTTCACGCTTTCCAATATCGTGTGATCATGGAAGGAGGGGATTCTACGCGTCTGGAAAATATCGGAAATATTCCATTATGGATGATTGAGGGAATGGCGGAATATTTTTCTATCGGTAAGAAAGATGCTTTTACTTCTATGTGGATGCGTGATGCTTATTTACACAAAGATATTCCTTCATTAAAACAAATGACGGAGCAGTCTTACAATTATTTTCCTTATCGTTATGGGCAGGCTTTTTGGTCATTTATCGGTTCTACTTATGGGGATACAGTTATCATGCCGCTGTTCATCGAAACAGCCAAATATGGGTATGAATTTGCGATGCGCAGAGTGTTTGGTTATGACGCGCAAACCATGTCTACTTTATGGAAAAATAGTATGGAGCAAGCGTATCGTAATTTAGGAAAGGATACGACTACGCGTCCCATAGGTATTAATCTAATCAATCAAACAAATGCGGGAGAAATGAACCTTTCGCCTACCATCTCACCAGATGGAAAATATCTCGTTTACTTATCCGAACAAGATTTATTTAGTATAGATTTATTTCTCGCTGATGCCAAAACAGGCAAGCGAATACGAAAGCTGGGAAGTAAGTTGACAAATAAGGATATTGACGAATTTAGTTTCTTAGAATCCGCGGGTTCTTTTTCTCCAGATTCTAAAAAATTTGCTTTTTCTGTGTTTTCGCAAGGTAAGAACAAGCTGATGATTGTGGATGTCGAAAGTGGTAATCCTATCTTGACAGAAGCTATGGGTAATATTGTAGAATTTGCGAATATAGCATGGTCCCCAGATGGTGAAACAGTGGCATTTTCAGGATTAGAGGAAGGAAGATCGGATTTATATACCTATAATATAAAAACTAAAAAACTTACGCAATTAACTGACGACCATTATTCGGATTATCAACCAAACTATTCGCGTGACGGAAAATATATAGTATTCAGTACCGATCGTGTGGCATTAGAAAGCAATAGCCGTTCGGTAAGTATTCCAATGAACTTGGCGCTGTATGAAATTGCTACAGGAAAAATCACAAATATTGATGTATTCCCAGGAGCTAACAATTTAAATCCACAATTTTCAGGTGATGGAACATCGATCTTTTTCTTATCGAATAGTGACGGATTCCGTAACCTATATCGTTATCATTTAAATTCAGGTACGGTAGAACGTTTGACCGATTACTTCACGGGTATATCAGGTATTACAGAATATTCTCCTGCTATATCCGTTTCGGCAAATGATGAAATAGTGTACTCCTTCTTTAAAAAGAAAAAGTATAACATTTATAAAGCAAATGTTTCTGAATTCGAACCTGTACAAGTTTCAGCACAGGAAATAGATATGACTGCAGCTATTTTGCCACCAAATGTAGATCGTGGAGTGAATGTTGTAAATCGTAACTTAAGTAATTTCAATGTTTTTGAACGTATCAACGATGCGCAGATTAGCAATATAGCTTATACACCAAAATTCAAGTTAGATTATCTAGCTAATTCTGGTGTTGGAATGTCTGTTGGATCGCGCTATGGTGCTGGTATCAATTCAGGCGTGCAAGGTCAATTTTCAGATATTCTTGGATATAATCAAATCTTCGCTGCTTTGAATATTAATGGTGAAATTTATGATTTTGGAGGTCAGGTTGCTTATATTAATCAGCGTAGTCGTTGGAATTGGGGAGGTGCATTATCCCATATTCCTTATATGACCGGTTTTTCACAATATGGTTACGAAGAATTTTATCAAGGACAGCCAGAGCTAGCGGTGAGCACTTATATTATACGGACTTTTCAAACACAGGCTGAAGCTTTTGTAGCCTATCCATTTAATCGTCATCATCGTTTTGAAGTGGGAGCTGCAATTTCTAGATATGGTTACCGTGTGGATAAATGGAGACAAAGTTATTGGTACGGCTATGGTGATAGACAAAAAATTACAAATGAAGAAGCTTCTCAATTGTTAGGTGGTAATTTTAAACCTTTCGTTATCCAACAAGTAAATTCTGGTTTTGTAGGAGATAATGCTGTATTTGGAATTACTGCACCCTTGCAGGGTTTTAGATACCGTTTAGGTGCAGAACAATATTTCGGTGATTATAACTTTACAGCACTTAATGTGGATCTTCGAAAATATAATCGTTATAAGCCGGTGACAATTGCTGCTCGTTTGTATTCATATATGCGTGTAGGAAAAGATGAAAGTGCATTATATCCATTATATATTGGTTATCCATATTTGATTCGTGGATATGAAAGTGGTAATGTAGATGTGACGGGTAATATAGGATTCTCCGAACTTTCTGGTTCAAGAATGGCAATTGGTAATTTTGAAGTGCGTATACCTTTTACAGGTCCTGAAAAATTAGCTCTAGTCAAATCAGGATTATTATTCTCTGACTTGAATTTCTTTGTTGATGGTGGTTTGGCGTGGTATGGTGGCAATACCATTAAAATGAATCGTACAGATGCGGATTTAGTTCAAGCCGTAGATAAAGATGGTCAGCCAGTAGTTGATGGAAACAATCAACCTGTAATGATCTATAACCAAAATGTGCGTGTTCCAGTATTTAGTGCAGGGGTTTCGCTACGTGTTAATTTGTTTGGCGCTATGATATTAGAACCTTATTATGCAATTCCATTCCAAAAAACGAAATCAAAAATTGGAACATTTGGATTAAACTTCACGCCTGGCTGGTAGTCTATATACCATACATTGCGATATATGTTAAGGTTGTAAAAAGCTGTTGTTTATGTCTAGGCATAAGCAGCAGCTTTCTTCATTATAGAGGTGTCCATGTTGTGGATTCCTAACCAATTCGGATTGTATTTACGAATTAATTTTTCTTTTTGCATACGTGTAAAACTATTCAATTCATTTTTTCTGCGTTCTGCCGCTTCAAAACTATCAAACTCTTCCGTGTGTACTATCCGTGAAAATTTTGGTCCACGCAACATAAAAGAGGTAGCCGAATTTTGTAATTCAAATAATTTTAGGGTAATGTCTTGACAATAACCAGCCTCAACATAAACTCTGTTTGCGTCTGTAGTGATATATACGATGTGCTTTTGCATAGTTTTTACTAAAATATTTGGGTTTACAAAATATGTTTACTAATTTTATTGGCACAATATTACTAATAATTTTAGTATTAACAAATAATTTTGAAAAAAATATAATGTCAAATATTGCTTCCAATTTGAAGTTTCTGCGTAAGAAACATAACTTAACACAGCAGCAATTTGCTGATTTAATGGGGATTAAACGTGCTTCTGTAGGTGCGTATGAAGAAGATCGTGCTGAGCCTAAATATGAATTGCTAAAAAAAATAGCAGAACATTATGGGTTAAGTATGGATGAATTAGCAAATGATGTGATCGATGAGAAGTGGAAACCTGTTGCAAAAAGTAATTCTTCTAATCTTCGAGTGCTTTCGGTTACGGTAGATAAGGAGGATAAAGAAAATATCGAACTAGTACCCGTAAAAGCTAGTGCTGGATATTTGAACGGTTATGGAGATCCAGAGTATGTAAAAGAATTACCGAGATTTTCGTTGCCAATGTTTAATCAAGGAACTTATCGTGCATTTGAGATTAAAGGTGATTCAATGTTGCCACTTCCAAGCGGTTCGATTGTGATAGGCGAATACGTAGATGATTGGCATGATATCAAAGCTGGTCAGACATACGTGGTAATTTCTAAAGATGATGGAGTGGTGTACAAACGTATAGCTTTCAAATATAAAGACGACAAAGGATTAAAATTGGTGTCAGATAATAAAGTTTATGAGCCCTATTGGGTGCAACCTGAGGATATCTTAGAAGTATGGAAAGCAAAAGCCTATATCTCTACGGAATTCCCTGAGCCTAGCGCAGAGCCAACTATTGAATCGTTAACTACGATGATGGCTCAAATGCAAAAAACTATAAATTCTGTAGTAGAAACGAAAAAATAGTATGACAAAATTTCTTGCTTATATAATTATTGTGTATATTTGCATTATCTGAAAGGAAGGGGGCATGGAATGCCCCCTTTTTTAATTCAATTTTGAAAATTATGCAGATTGAAAAACGAGTTAGAGAATTAGTAGAAGAAAAAATCGCCGATCGTCCCGACCTTTTTATCGTTAATATTACTATGCTTAAAAATGGAATTTTATCCATTTTATTAGATGGTGATCAAGGGATTTCGATTGATGACTGTGTGGGTGTAAGTAGACATGTGGGATTTCATCTAGAAGAAGAAAATGTAATCGAACATGCGTACCGTTTGGAAGTTTCTTCTCCGGGAATAGATTCTCCTTTGACACTTTTACGTCAGTATACCAAAAACATTGGTAGAGACGTTCGTGTTAAACTAGCAAATGGTGACAAAAAAGAAGGTAAACTTCTTGCTGCTACAGAAAGCGAAGTTACTATTGAAGAAAAAGTAAAAGAAAAAGGTAAAAAGGCTGAATTAAAAGAAGCTTCAATACCAGTAGATCAAATAAAGGAAACAAGAGTGTTAATTTCATTTAAATAAAATGAGCAGTACCAATATTAATTTGATTGACTCTTTTCAGGAGTTTAAAGAGTTCAAAAATATTGACCGTCCAACGGTAATCACAGTACTTGAAGAAGTATTTCGTAGTATGATTCGTAAACGTTTCGGTACAGACGAAAATGTTGACGTAATCGTGAATCCAGATAACGGTGACTTAGAAATCTGGAGAACTCGCGTTGTCATGGAAGATGGCTTCTCAGAAGATGACGATTTAGAAATCGAATTGGCTGAAGCACATCAATATGATCCAGACCTAGAAGTAGGTGATGAGTACATCGAGCAGATTACCCTAGAAAGCTTTGGACGTCGTGCTATTTTGGCTGCTCGTCAAACTTTAGTATCTAAAATTTTAGAACTAGAGAAAGATGAAGTTTTCAAAAAATATAAAGATCGCGAAGGTGAATTGGTAATCGGAGAAGTTTACCAAATTTGGAAAAAAGAGATTTTAGTTTTAGACGAAGATGGCAATGAATTGTTATTACCTAAAACAGAGCAAATCCCTGCGGATTATTTCAAAAAAGGTGATAGCATTCGCGCGGTAGTACACAAGGTAGATATGATGAATAGTAATCCTAAAATCATTATCTCACGTACTGCACCAGAATTCTTGCAACGTTTATTTGAATTAGAAGTTCCTGAGATCTTTGACGGTTTGATTACGATTAAGAAAATCGTTCGTGAACCAGGAGAACGTGCTAAAGTTGCTGTAGAATCGTACGATGATCGTATTGATCCAGTAGGAGCATGTGTGGGTATGAAAGGTTCTCGTATTCACGGTATCGTTCGTGAATTGCGTAATGAAAACATTGACGTGATCAATTTTACAACAAATGCTTCATTATATATCACACGTGCATTGAGTCCAGCACGTATTTCATCCATCAAAATTGATGATGAAAACAAAACTGCAGCGGTGTATTTGAAACCTGATCAAGTGTCATTAGCTATTGGTCGTGGTGGTCACAACATCAAATTGGCAGGTAAATTGACAGGTTATGAAATCGACGTATATCGCGAAAATGACGAAGTAGAGGAGGATGTGGATATCGAAGAATTCGCAGACGAAATCGACAGCTGGATCATTGACGAATTAAAACGTGTTGGTTTGGATAGTGCGAAATCCGTGTTAGCGTTGTCACAAGAAGAGTTGGTACGTCGTACAGATTTAGAAGAAGATACAATTCAAGAAATCGTGCGCATCTTAGCATCTGAATTTGAATAAAATTCAGATGCTAAAATATCTTACATATAAAATGTAAATATTTGTTAAATGCGTGCGAAAAAATCATATTTTTGTAAAGAACAGAATTTTTAGAGGTTAATATTAGATGACAGAAGGTAAAAGCATAAACTTACTTAAAGCAGCAAAAGAGCTTAATATTGGTATTGGTACTGCAGTAGATTTTTTAAAGGATAAAGGTTTCGATGTCGAAGCTAAGCCTACGACAAAATTATCTGCAGATATGTACGATGTTCTTTTGCGTAAATTTCAAGGGGATAAAATCGCAAAAGATGAAGCTAAACAAATTGTAATTGGCAAGATTCGTCGTGAAGAAGCTCCTTCATCAGGAAGTTCTGCTCCTTCTCCAGAGTCATCTTCTTCTAAAAATGAAGATATTGAGAATGAAATTTTAATTAAGAATCCTTTAGTAACTCCGCCTGCAGCAAAAGAAGAACCTGCAAAACAAGAGAAAGAGGAATCAAATACAGGTTCTTTAAAAGTAGTTGGTAAAATTGATTTAGATAGTTTAAATAAACCAAAACCTAAAAAGGTAGAGGAACAGCCTGTCGAACGAAAGCCAGTACAACAGGCTCCAGTAACTCCGGTAGTCGAGAAAAAGGAAGAACCTAAACCAGAACCTATTAAAGAAGAGGTGAAAGAAGAACCAAAAGTAGAGGTTAAGCCTGTACAAGTAGAAAAAGTAGAGGCTGCTCCAGTTAAAGAGGAAGCTAAACCTGTACAAGTAGTTGCTCCTAAAATCGACCCTAAACCAGTAGAGAAACAAGAGCAAAAACCAGTAGCTCCAAAAGCAAAAGAAGAGCCGGTTGATGATGTTATCCGCGCACGTTCGGAAAAATTAGAAGGACCTAAGGTAATTGGTAAGATTGAATTACCAACTTTCAAACCGAAAGAAAAGCCTGTAGCTTCATCTTCTAATTCGAATCAAGATAATAAACGTAAGCGTAAGCGTACGAATAAACCAGGCACTCCTGTGTCTCCAAATGACCAAAACAATCAACAAGGTGGTGGTCAACATGGTCAAAATCGACAAGGTGGTGGTCAGCACGGTCAAAACCAAAATAGACCAGCAGGTCAACACGGTCAAGGCCAAAACAGACCTGGAGGAAATAACAATAATCGTCCAGGAGGTAATAACAACACTGGAGGAAGAGGTAGATTTGATCATAAAGGTAAAGGCGGAAGAAATGAAGCTCCTAAAGAAGAATTATCAGAAAAAGAAATTCAAGATCAAATCAAAGCAACACTTGCTCGCTTAAGTGGTGCTGGTAAATCAGGTAAGTTTGCTCAACGTGCGAAATTACGTCGTCAAAAACGTGATGATATAGCACATTCAGCAGAAGAGGCAGCATTGGAACAAGAATTGCAAGCTAAAATCTTGCGTGTAACTGAATTCGTTACAGCAAATGAGTTAGCAAACTTGATGGATGTTCCTGTAACTCAAATTATTGCTACGTGTATGAGTTTAGGTATGTTCGTGTCTATCAACCAACGTTTAGACGCGGAGACTTTAACTATCGTAGCGGATGAGTTTGGTTACCAAGTTGAATTTATCAAACCTGAAGATGAGGAAGTTGCTGAATTAGAAGAAGCTGACAACGAAGCGAACTTAGTTCCTCGTGCACCTATCGTAACAGTAATGGGACACGTCGATCACGGTAAAACTTCATTATTGGATTATATCCGTAAAGCTAACGTAACTAAAGGTGAAGCAGGTGGTATTACCCAACACATCGGTGCGTATGCCGTGAAATTGGATGATGGTCGTAAGATTACATTCTTAGATACTCCAGGTCACGAAGCCTTCACTGCGATGCGTGCTCGTGGTGCTAAAGTAACGGATATCGTTATTATTGTTATCGCTGCCGATGATGCCGTGATGCCTCAAACTAGAGAAGCTATTAATCACGCACAAGCAGCAGGATCTCCAATTGTATTCGCTTTTACTAAAGTGGATAAACCAGGAGCGAATGCGGATAGAATCCGTGAGCAATTATCAGCAATGAACATTTTAGTGGAAGATTGGGGTGGTAAATACCAAGCACAAGAGATTTCTGCTAAAACAGGTGAGAACGTTGATTTATTATTAGAAAAAGTATTATTAGAAGCTGAATTGTTAGAATTGAAAGCCGATCCTAAAAAACGTGCTGTAGGTTCTGTAATTGAATCAGCTTTAGATAAAGGTCGTGGTATTGTAACTACGGTATTAGTACAAGGTGGTACATTGCGAGTAGGAGATGCGATCTTAGCAGGTTCACACTCAGGTAAAGTAAAAGCTTTAACAAATGAACGTGGTGAACGGGTGAAAGAAGCTGGACCTTCGACACCAGTTCAGATCTTAGGTATGTCAGGTGCACCAACAGCAGGTGATAAATTGTACGTCCTAGAGAGTGAATCTGAAGCTCGTCAAGTAGCAAATAAACGTTTACAATTACAACGTGAACAAGGTATGCGTGCTACTAAACACATTACATTGGATGAAATCGGTCGTCGTTTGGCTATCGGTAACTTCAAAGAATTGAATGTAATCGTGAAAGGTGACGTGGATGGTTCTATCGAAGCGTTATCAGACTCCTTGTTGAAATTGTCAACAGACGAAATTCAGGTAAATATTATTCACAAATCAGTGGGTGCTATTTCTGAATCAGACGTTTTGTTAGCTTCAGCATCTGATGCGATTATCATCGGTTTCCAAGTGAGACCTACGCAAAATGCACGTAAATTAGCTGAAACAGAGCAAATAGATGTACGTCTATACTCTATCATCTATGATGCTATCGATGAACTTAAATCGGCAATGGAAGGTATGTTGGCGCCTAAGTTCGAAGAGAAAATCGTTGCAGAGGTTGAGATTCGTGAGACTTTCAAAATCTCTAAAGTGGGTACGATCGCAGGTTGTATGGTTACAAGTGGTAAGATCTCTCGTAGCAATGATATTAGAATTATTCGTGATGGCGTAGTAATCCATACTGGTAAATTAGCTTCGTTAAAACGTTTCAAAGATGATGTGAAGGAAGTATCATTCGGTTACGAATGTGGATTGAACATCGACAAGTTTAATGACATCCAAGTAGGTGATATCGTAGAAGCTTACGAACAAGTAGAAGTTAAACGTAAGTTATAATCTTACACATAATATTATTGTAAAATCCTGACCTCCAAAGTCAGGATTTTTTATTTGTCCTGCTTTTTATTTTTATCTTTAAGTCTATGTATGAATTCAAGGTTTCCGAAATAATAAAGCGTCCGAATGATATTATATCCATTCGTTTTGAAGATATATCAGGAAAATTTCCAACATATAAAGCAGGTCAATTTCTAACCTTACATTTTCAATTTGGGGAACGTGAAGTAAGACGTTCTTATTCGTTTAGTAGCTCACCATCGGTAAATGAGCCTCTTGAGATTACAGTAAAACGTGTAGAAAATGGCGAAATTTCTCGATTACTACATCATAGGTTGAATATTGGAGATAGGATTAATGTTCTTGAACCGCAAGGATTATTTACTTATGACCCTGAAATAGATTCAGAAAGAACTGTATTCCTTTTTGCGGCTGGAGTGGGAATTACCCCCTTATATTCAATTCTCAAAACAGCTTTATTAAAAGAGAAAAACACACAAATTGTCTTAATATATAGCAATAGTTCCAAAGAGAAAACCGCTTTCTATGAAGAATTATTAGCTTGGCAACAACGTTATCCGACAAGGCTGCATATTGAATTTATTTGGTCAAACTCTAAAAATCTTGCTAAAGCTCGTTTGAATAGGGAATATCTGATTTCATTGGTCAATCATTATTTAGAGGAGAGTTCTAGCGAAGCCTTATTCTATACCTGTGGTCCATTGTTTTATATGGATTTAGTACGGTTTACCCTTTTAGGGATGGGATTTCCTGATGAGAATGTGCGAAAAGAAACATTTCATTTTCCTGAAGAGGAAGAGGATGATGACGAACATGAAGAGGAGGAAGTGGACACCAACGAATATAATGTCATCTTGCGATTCAATGGACAGGAGCATCATTTATTGGTTCCTGGCAATGATACTGTATTAAATGTTGGACTATCGCAAAAAATCAAGCTTCCATATTCTTGCAAATCAGGTATGTGTAGTACCTGTATTTCTCAAGTAGTGAAAGGCGCAGTGAAAATGGATTATAATGAAGTATTGACAGACAGCGAAGTGGAAAGAGGAAAATGTCTTATCTGTGTATCTCACCCAACAGAGGATGGGACAATAATTGAAGTAATGTAAAACGAATTTAAATCTATTTTGATGAAAAAATATCTATTGCTTTTCATTTTTGCATTTGCAGTGTATTTTGGATATGGGCAAGTGTATAAAATTACCTATCATGTCACGCGCAACAATCAAGTTTTAAATAATAGTGATCCGGTTATTGTTTTTGCCGATCAAAACAAAACCATCATTACAAAGCAAAGTATTCTGGACAATACATTCAAGCAAACTGCCGAAGAAAGTATTGTAGATCATCGATCCAAAATTATTTATAAAAAATCTACATTTCAGAATAAAAGGAATATCTTTTCGGCAGATTCGGCCTCCTATAATCGCTACAGATTCATTGACAAGGATGAACAAAAAACTATTTTAGCAAAAAAGGTCAAAAAATCGACTACTTCCGTTAATTCTAATACGATTGATATTTACTATACAAATGAATTGCCTTTAAAAGCCGCTCCTAATGAAGTTGGTTTGGCAAAAGGAGTGGTTTTGGAATATGTGCGGAATGGAAATAGTGGATTAGTTGCCACCAAAATTGAAAAAATTAATGATTTTCCTGCGGGATATTCCATTCCAAAAGAAGAAAATGTCCTAGATATATTAACGTATCGTGATGAAGTTTGGAAAAGCAAATTTATCCAGATTCCTATTTTCAATAATGAGAAAATATGTTTTGACCCTGATAATGTTAAATCAGATTCTATATTACGATTTGCTGCTGGAACAGTCCTACTAAAAAAAGTTAAAGTGCCAGCTTTATTGGAGGATAGTCAGGCTTTTATAGAATTGATTGAAAAATCAAATGGTGATGCATACGATAGAACAGGATCCGTTTTTTTAATTACAGACGATCAACCGTTAACTTTTTTAGACGGGATGAATAAAGGGATGTCAACTTTACCTAAGTATGATGTTGGCGATGGGAAAGATTATTTGGGCATGGTTCGAACAAATGGTTATTCACCCATATTTGAATTAATGCGATTTTTCACACCATTTGGAGTCTCACATTTCAATGATAGATTGACTTTAAAAGGCAAAACTTGGCAAGATTCTGTGACTTATAGACAAGATGTTTCTGAGTTTTTAAGTGTAATGTCTGGAAAGGAAATTTACATTGGAACGTATATAGGTAATTATGACAAAGGTGGACATATGGTGAATTTGGAATTGACTATCCATCCAGGAAATTCAAACTACGCACACAAGACAGAAGCCCTTTCCTTATTTAATACAACTAATGTAATGGAGATGGGAGGCCAAACTTATCCGACTTTATTTGGTTCAGAAAAAGGATTGGAAGTGGAATTTGAACTTAAAGAAGATATTTCAAAGGCAAGATTACGTTATATTACTACTGGACATGGCGGCTGGTGGAATGGTGACGAATTTGTGCCGAAATTAAATTCTATTTATTTAGACGGAGAGTTGAAATTTCAATTTACACCATGGCGCGTGGATTGTGGTAGTTATCGGCTGTATAATCCTGTATCTGGAAATTTTGATAGCGGTTTGTCCTCTTCCGATTTAAGTCGTTCAAACTGGTGTCCCGGAACTATTACTTATCCAAATTATATTGATTTAGGAAATTTAAAAGCTGGGAAGCATAAAATTCGGGTTCATATTCCACAGGGGCCTGCGGAAGGAGATAGTCAAAGTTTTTGGAACGTAAGTGGAGCTTTATTGTTTGAGAAATAAATTATGATCAGATTTAGAAATAACTTAATTACCATTTTCACTATCATTATTCTTATTCTAGGTACAGTGGGCTCTACTGAACTATATGGTCAAAATCCTCAAAGATTAGGAAAAGTGACAAGTGCTGCGATTACAGAAATTTCTGGAATTGTACCTTACGGTTATGAAGAAGGATATTTTTGGGTTCATAATGATAGCGGTGATGGCCCAAATATTTATCTGATAGATTCTAAAGCATCACTTAAAGTAAGAGTAGAGATAGAGGGTGTTAAAGCTCTAGATATTGAAGATATTGGCAGATTTCAATTGAATGATAAAAAATATCTTTTGCTTGCAGATATGGGAAATAATTTGAGAGATAGGGAAATTCTATCCTTGTATATCATTGAAGAACCAAAAGTAAATTTCAATGTATCTTCAATCGAAGTTCCCTTAGTTAAAGAATTAAAATTCCGATACATCGACAAGAGAAGAGATGCAGAAGCTTTATTTGTGGATCCGTTAGATCTTCAGGTTTATATTTTATCGAAAAGAGATTTTGAATCTACAGTTTTTAGCTTTCCTATAGATTTGAAAAGTGATCAGGTTAATGTTGTAAAACCTTTGCAAACATTGCCATTTACATTTACTACAGCAGCTGATATTTCTTCTGATGGGAAGTATATTTTAGCCAAAAATTTGACGCATATTTATTTTTGGGAAAGAAAAAATAAAGAGTCAATAATTGAAACATTCCAAAGCGAACCAAAAATAATTCCATACCAGATCGAACCACAAGGTGAGGCTATTTGTTTTGATCTAAAAAAACGTTTTTTCTATACAATTTCTGAGCGTCCTTTTGGATTGGATTCCTATCTTTACAGATACGATTTTTAAAACTATGAAAAACCTATATTCATTACTATTACTATTTATTTTTATTAGCTCAAATCAGGCTTTTGCTTCGCGAGTAGATACTGTTGAAGTGTTTTCTGCAAGCATGAATAAAAAAATTAAAACGGTGGTAATTCGCCCAGATGATCAAAAATCAAAAGTCATACCCACTCTTTATTTGCTTCATGGGTACGGTGGAAATTATTCGAATTGGGTAGAAAAGGTCCCGTATATCAAAGCTTTGGTGGATCGCTACAATTATATGGTAGTTTGTCCTGATGGTGGACATGGAAGCTGGTATTGGGATACTACGCCAGATTTTCAATATGAGACTTTTGTGAGTAATGAATTAGTGGAGTATATAGAATCAAATTACAATGTATGTAAACATCGTACAGGCAGAGCCATTACAGGATTAAGTATGGGCGGTCATGGCGCTTTATATTTGGCTATTCGTCATCAAGATGTTTATGGAGCTGTTGGTAGTACAGCTGGAGGCGTTGACATTCGCCCGTTTCCAAATAATTGGGATATGAGCAAACGTCTTGGTGAATATGCAGCCAACAAAGAAAAATGGAGCGAGCATACGGTAATGGAGCAATTGCATCTAATCAAACCTAATAGCCTGAAAATATTTATAGACTGTGGCTATGACGACTTTTTCTTTGGAGTAAATGAAGAATTGCATAAAAAATTGTCTTATCTTAACATTCAACATTCCTATTTAAACATGCCAGGGAAACACGACTGGAATTATTGGGCGCAATCTATTGCATTCCAGATGGCATTTTTTGATCAGTTTTTTAGAAATTAGGAGATTTATTCGTAAAATATGTTTCGACAGTACGCTTTATTAGTTGTTGCTTTATTGTTTCATGCTAGTCTTTTTGCACAAACTAAAGTCAATATCAGTGGATATGTAAAAGATGGTTCTTCAGGAGAGGTTTTGATAGGTGCTACGGTGCAATCTAAGGAAACCAATCGGACTGTAAGGACAAATAGTTATGGATTTTTCTCATTAGAATTAGATGCAGGTGAATCTACCGTACTTATTTCTTATGTAGGCTATCAGCCAATCGAAGAACAAATAAACACAACTACACAGAAAAGATTCAATTTTGAACTATCGCCAATTGGAAGAGAGATAGAAGAAGTTGTAATTTCGGGTAAAAAGCAAAATAAAAATGTGACTAGTCCCCAAATGGGCGCAATAAATTTTACGATTGAAGAGATTAAGAATGTACCTGTGCTTTTTGGTGAGCGTGATATTCTGAAAACTATTCAAATGCTACCTGGTGTAGGCAAGGGAGGGGAAGGTTCATCTAATTTCTTTGTGCGTGGTGGTGGTGGTGATCAGAATTTGATTTTGTTGGATGAGGCGACAGTCTACAACGCTTCTCACTTGCTTGGATTCTTTTCGACTTTTAATTCGGATGCTATCAAAGATGTAGAACTTTTCAAAGGAGGCATTCCCGCGCAATATGGTGGAAGAATTTCTTCTGTTATGGATATCCATATGATTGATGGCAATAACAAGAAATTTGCTGGTGAAGGCGGTATTGGGCTGATAGCTTCTAGGTTGAAATTGGAAGGTCCTTTGCAAAAAGATAAAAGCTCTTTTATGATTAGTGGTCGTAGAACATATGCTGATTTGTTTCTTAAGGCTTCGAATGATAAAACAGTTAATGACAGTAAGTTATATTTCTATGATTTGAATGCTAAGTTAAACTATAGATTTAACGATAAAAACACATTATATGCTTCTGGCTACTTCGGAAAAGACGACTTAGGGTATGGAGATCTATTTAGTTTTGATTGGGGAAATGCCACAGCTACTGTCCGTTGGAATCATATTTTCAGTGAAAAGTTATTTAGCAATACATCTTTAATTTATAGCGATTTTACTTACAATGTAAATGTGAGCAATGAAAATAGTGATTTTGTAATTGCGTCCAAAATTGAAAATATTAGCCTTAAACAAGATTTCTCCTATTACGCAAATAATAAAAGTACATGGAGATTTGGTTTAAATGCATTAAAACAAAAAATATCACCAGCTAGTCTCAATGCGCAAGAAAATTCTGCCGTTAACTCTATTAATATTGAAAAACGTTATGGGGTCGAATTAGCGGCTTATCTTTCTCATGAATGGAATCCTACTTATTGGTTATCGGTATTGTATGGAATACGCGCTACAGATTTTATGGTGCAAGGTCCTGGGACATTTTATACTTTTGATGCCGATGGTGAAGCAATTTCTATTGAGAAATTTAGTGGTTCTAAAGTCATCAAACATCATTTAAATTTAGAGCCGCGTCTGTCGGCGTCCTTTATTTTAGATGATAAACAAAGTATCAAGACTTCGTATAACCGTATCGTACAAAACTTGCATCAATTGACAAATACGACTTCATCTTTACCAACTGATCAATATGTATTAAGCAGTAAAAATATAAAGCCCCAATTTGCAGATCAAGTGGCAGCAGGTTATTTCAGAAATTTTGCTAACAATACCTATGAGTTTTCTGTAGAAAGTTTCTACAAACACATGGGAAATCAGATAGATTTCAGGAATGGAGCAGATTTGCAAGCAAATGAATACTTAGAAGGCGAACTTTTATTCGGTAAAGGTAGAGCGTATGGTTTGGAGCTTTATGTACGTAAAACCAAAGGCAGAATGAGTGGATGGGTGAGCTATACTTTGGGAAAAAGTGAAAGACAATTTAATCAAATCAACAATGGCGAATGGTTTAATGCCAGACAAGACCGGACACATGATATTTCGGTCGTAGGATTATACAAATTGACCGATAAATGGAACTTAGGGGCTAATTTTGTGTATTATACAGGAAATGCTATCACTTTTCCAAGTGGCAAATACACCGTAGATGGTCGCACTTTATTTTATTATACCGAACGAAATGGTTATCGTATGCCAGACTACCATAGGTTAGACTTGTCCGCCACATATGAACCTTTGAAAGAAAATAAACGCTTTAAGTCGAGCTGGTCTTTTGGTTTGTATAACGTGTATAACCGCAAAAATGCTTATATCATAGATTTTAGAGAAAATGAAAATAATGCCAATATTACAGAAGCTTACAAAATCGCTTTATTTGGTATTATTCCGTCGGTAACTTGGAACTTTAAATTTTAAAAAATGAGATTTCTCTATATATATTCCCTTTTAACACTCTTTGTACTTAGTTCGTGTGAGGAATTGATTCAAGTGAATTTGAATGAAGCTAATCCAAAATATGTAATAGAAGGGGATCTCAATGATCTTTCTTCTGAACAATTCATTAGAGTAAGTCAAACTGTAGCTTTTGATGCGCCAGTGCGTAGTAAGCCGATCGATAACGCTACCGTAACTGTTAGTGATGATAAAGGAAAAGTGTATACTTTTAACTCTGTAGGAAATGGTTTGTATAAATCATCATTTCAGCCTAAAGCAAAAACTAGGTATAATCTAAAGGTTTCGGTTGAGGGTGAGGTTTTTGAATCGTCATCTTATATGAATTCGTACGTAGATGTAGACTCTTTAGGAATAATGGAAGATGTAATCTTCTCTGACACAGTTTATTCGGTTACATTAAAGTTTGAAGATCCAAGAAATACACCTAATTATTACAAGTACAACATTTCTGTAAACGGTAAGGATTTTGAATTTAGTCGTGTTTTTAGTGATAAATTCAATGACGGTTTGTATGTTACACACCAAGTTTCGGATAGCAAAAGTGAGATTCTCTTGGGTGACACGGTAGTTGTCGAAAGACAAATAATCGATAAACCTGTTTTCAATTATTGGAATGAAGTGCTTTCTATTAATCCTGGAAGTGCTGCTCCAGCAAATCCTACATCCAATATAACAAATGGCGCCTTAGGATATTTCAGCGTCAGCAGTGCAAAGCGATATGGATTTAGAATTAAGTTTAAAGAAGAGGGAAACTAAAGGGTATCGAACGTATAGCCCCTTTCCAAAAAATATTCAATAGATTTAGGTAAGGCGTATTGCACGCGAGGAATGGCTTTAATATTGTCGTGAAAAACAATAATAGAGCCATTTTTACTATAATTTATAATGTTTCTAAAACATTGTTCAGGCGTAATGCTTTGATCAAAATCTCCAGACAAGACATCCCAATAGATAAATTCAAAATCTTTGGACAATAAGTTCAATTGAGACTTCTTAGCACGTGCATAAGGAGGACGAAATAAATTGGATTGCGTGAGCTGATGACATTTGTATACATTGTCTACATATTCATCATCACTGTGTTTCCAGCCTTTCAGGTGGTTGTAGGTATGATTACCAATTCGATGTCCTTCATCGAGCAATCTTTGGAAGATTTCAGGATGCTTCGTAATATTTTCCCCAACACAAAAAAATGTCGCTTTAATTTGATATTGGGCTAATGTGTCTAAAATCCACGGTGTGATTTCGGGAATAGGACCATCATCAAAAGTGAGAAAAAGCTTTTTGTATGCCCTTGATTTGTTCCAAGTTACTTGCGGATAATACCATCTTAGGAAAAAAGGTGCGTTGACAAAATACATTTTTAAATCACATTAATATTTTGCAAATTTAAGGTAATCATTCTAAAATAGGGCAATCAATTGAAGCTTTAGCAAAATCAACTCTAACTTTAATGGCTAAGTTTTTCAAATATTTCCAATTTACCACAGTAGAACGTAATGGTTTTATATTGTTAAGCTTGCTCGTTCTTTTCGTAAATGTGACATTATTTCTTTTCCGATCTTTTAAATCCGAGGAGCCAATTGAACATCGACTTTATACGTTAGAGGAGAATAACACAAAAATTGAAAACGATAAGGAATCTGAATTTGATTTTTCAAAACCAGATTATTCCAGAAGATCTGCTGCAAGTAGAACTATTCATTATTTCAAATTCAATCCAAATACAATTGGTCCAGAAGAATGGGAGCGCTTAGGACTTTCTGCTAAGCAAATAAAAGTAATTCAGAATTATATATCAAAAGGAGGAAAGTTTTACAAGAAAGAGGATTTGAAAAAAATCTATTCTATTTATGAAAAAGATTATGATAGATTGTATCCGTATATCGTCATTGAGGGTAAAGCTAATGAGTATCCCAAATTTCCTGAAAGGACCATTCCGAAAACTGATAAAATCGCAAATGATAAAGTATTGGTGGTAGAACTGAATTCAACAGATACTACACAATTAAAAAGGTTAAAAGGTATTGGAATAGTTTTGTCTGCGCGTATTATAAAATTTCGCGATGCTTTGGGTGGATTTCACCAGTTAGAACAATTAAAAGAAGTGTATGGCTTGACCGAAGAAACATTTGATTTAATAAAAGGTAATCTTAAATTGTCCAACGCCCAAGTCAGAAAACTCGATGTCAATAATTTAAACGCGGAGGAATTGGCAAAACATCCTTACATATCTAAAAAACAGGCTCAAGTAATAGTAAATTTTAGAAATGAACACGGCCCATTCAGAGATTTTGACAATTTTACACAAAACAAAGCCTTGGATAAAGATTTTTTGCGTAAAATTGAGCCATATTTAGAGTTTAAATAAATGTTAGAACAGAAGTTAAAAGAGGTAATTCGCGACGTACCAGATTTTCCTCAGCCTGGAATCATCTTCAAAGATATTACACCCATTCTTAAAGACGCTCATTTGTGTACAGAAATAGTAGAGGCTTTCGCTGAACAAGTCAAGGATTTAAAAATTGATGTTGTTGCAGGTATAGAAAGTAGAGGTTTTCTATTTGGGCTAATGCTTGCCAACAAATTAAACATTCCTTTTGTTCCGATTCGTAAACAAGGTAAGTTGCCTGCAAAAACGATTTCAGAATCGTATAAATTAGAGTATGGTCAAGCTACTATTGAAATTCACGATGATGCATTTGCAGAGGGAACCCATGTTTTGATTCATGATGATTTATTAGCTACTGGTGGAACTGTTGTAGCCGCTTCAAAATTGATTGAGAAATTAGGGGGGAAAGTTGCTGGATTTTCGTTTGTAATCAATTTAGAATTCTTGAAGGGAGAGGGAAGATTACATCGATTTAGCGAGAATGTAATATCTTTGGTAAAATATTAAAATAAGAAAGGCAATTGTATTTAAAACCATTGCCTTTCTTATTGCATTAAAGATTCCTTAGAAATTCAATTTCGCCGCTTGTGCTATTTTCTTAGGGATATCTGTATTATCCATTTTGGAATTAAATATTTCAGCGCCTACTCCAATCGCAAATACTGGTACGTATGCTGCCGTATGATTTGTAGAAGACCAACCTAAGCTTGCAATTTTATTTAATGCTTTTACGCTAAGTGATGCAATTTTATCATCATTGGCATATAAGCTTTTAGAAGTTTCATTTTCATGATTGATAAAACTTTTTTCATAAGCTTCTTTAATCTCCTTTTCATCTGAACTTGGAACCTTAAGTTTTGTCCATAATCCCGTATTTTCTGCTATTAAATTTTTAACATCTTCCCATGTTGCATTAGAGTTTGTCTCACGTAGTTTTCCAATTAAAGTTGATAGTGTACCTTGTGAAACTTTTTGGTATCCTAATGCTATGGTATTTAGAGTAGATGAACCATTTCCTAAAGAGAGCCCACCTGTTTCATGATCTGCAGTAACAACAATCAGCGTTTCTTTGGGGTGTTTTAAATAAAATTCATAGGCTGCTTTGATAGTTTTATGAAAATCCAATACCTCTTTCAAAGTGGTAGCGCCATCATTAGAATGCGCGGACCAGTCGATTTTACCACCTTCCACCATTAAGAAAAAGCCTTTGTCATTTTTATAGCTTAATTTCTTAATTGCACCACGTGTTATATCTTCTAAAGACATATCGTCTTCTTTTTGATCAATAGCAAATTTTAACGCGTCCTTGGCTTCAGACTCTTTATTCAACCAAACAATATTTTTCCCTTCATAGATATCTTTTGATAAAGCATCTTTACCTCGTACAATTTTATACCCTTGTTTTTCAAGTTGAGTATGAATATCAGTGACTTCATTTTTATCATGAGTTGTGGTTGGTTTTAAGAAACCTGCTCCAGCAAATAGGTCAAACCCAGACTTTGGTATTTCTGAGGCGATTTCATAATAATTGTTTCTGCTGGGCTGATGGGCATAAAAAGCAGCTGGCGTAGCATGATCCACACTAACACTTGTTGTAATTCCAACTTTAAGCCCTTTTTCTTTTGCCGCAAATGCAATACTTTTATAAGGCGTCGTGCCAAGACTGTCCGTACCAATATTTCCATTTCTAGTCTTTCTTCCTACTGCCAAAGCAGTACCACCTGCGCCAGAGTCTGTCACGCCATGAGTAAGGGAGTTAGAGGATGCAAATCCCACATGAGGAAATTGTGTAAGAACTAAAGGTTGGTAGCCTATGCGACCTTGAGTTTCAGCTGTATAAATTTCAGCCAAATTCACATGATTAAGGCCCATTCCATCACCTATAAGATAAAAAATGTACTTAGGCTGAGCAAAACCAGATGCAATAACAAATAAAAAGAGAAAGATAGAGGCAAATGTAGATTTGTAGTTCATAACTAAATAATTGAATTGTATAAACCAAATATAAGCGATGTAATATTAATAAGAAGTTAAGTAACAGAAATATTAAAAACAAACAAATGCTCAGTTAACTTGTTGTTTACTCTGTTAACTATTTAAATCGAAATGGAAAGTAATTTATTGAGTAATGTTAAGTCATACTTCACATCTGAAGTAATTAACAAACTAAGTGCAAACTTAGGTGAATCGCCGGAAAAAGTCGAAAAGGGTGTTGAATTGACCGTTCCCTCTTTACTTTTAGGATTACAAGGTAAAGGAGGAGATGGATTAACTAGTATTTTAACATCAGCTAAACATCTGTTTAGTTCTTTCGATGTTAATAATTTATTTGGAAACTATTTTGGAACACCTTCTGGTACGGATAACTCTAAGTTTGAAACACAAAATCTTTTGTCCTCTATATTTGGAGATCGATTGACTACGGTTGTAGAATCCATAGCATCTTATATTGGATTGCGAAGTGAGTCTGTAAGCGGTTTATTAGGAGCCAGCCTCCCTGCGGTTATCTCGGGATTAACACATAAAGGGTCGGACTGGAATGCTAGTTCTATAGGCAGTCTTCTTAATGCAAATAAATCCGCATTTGCAGCTGCATTACCTACAGGATTAGGATTAGGTGCATTTGGATCTTTATTTGCGCAAGCAGATAAACCTACGGAGATTCCAAAAGATACAGATAAGTCAGACGAAACAGTTCTTGCAGAACCAATACCTAGGGAACCGGTGAATCTTCCTCCTCGCCAACCCGATGTGGTGCATACACCCGAACGAATTGAAGAAGAGAAAAAAGGCGCAGGATATTGGTGGCTATTAATTCCCATAATTATAATTGCATTGTGGTTGCTTTTTGGAAAAAGCTGTGATGGTGATACACGAGAGACTATTTTAAGAGATTCTATCGATAATGTGGATACTACTTCAGCTATTAATGAGCCTCTTGCTCAGGAAGGTCGTACGTATGTAGATGTTAAACTTCCTGATGGAGCTTCGTTGAAAGCATATCCAGCTGGAATAGAAGAGAATTTAATTGCTTTCCTACAGTCAGGCTATAAGTCGTTGTCAGAGGATGAGCTAAAAGAAAAATGGTTTGATTTTGATAATTTAAATTTTGAAACTGGATCCGCGAATGTTCTACCAGAAAGCCAACAACAATTAGAAAATCTTGCGGCTATTTTACGTTTATTTCCTGACGCAAAAATAAAAATAGGAGGCTATACGGATAAGACTGGTGATGAAGAGGTCAATGAAAGAATCTCCGAAGAAAGAGCGGAAGCCGTAAAAACGTTTTTGGAAAGTAAAGGTTTGGGTAGTCAAGTAGATGATGCTGAAGGTTACGGTTCGGAATTTGCATCTGTCCCAGCTAGTGCATCAGATGCCGAAAGAGCTAAAGATAGAAGAGTAGCGGTAAGCGTTCGAAAATAAAATAGTATAATTTTTACTACTTTTGAGGCATATCATCAAAAATGATATGCCTTTTTTATATGATGGATTTTGAAGTAAGTAAACAGTTAGAAAATGATTTTGAGAAGTATATGTTTAAATTCTATGCTAAATTTAAGCGATTCTCTATAGAAGATTTTGGTGCTTTTGCAGCTACACTAATTAATTACAATGTTCAAAACCATTTAATAGATGCAAAGACAAAGCAAGAATATGCTTATTTTCTAACTTCATTGTACAACAAAGGAATTGGTAACAGAATTACTGAAGAACATCTTCAATTTATTTCCCAAGCAATAGCTTCAGATTCTTCAGTGGATTTTAATATTGTACAAGAGATATTTAGTTAATTATTCTTGAATTGTCCAAACTAATTCTTCTACAGCATAACCTGCTGTTCTAGCATATTCTAAATATTTAGCTTGCAGTTCAGGTGTAATCGTTTTAGTGCGAGAAAGAATCCACATATAATCTAGATTTTCCCCGAAAACCAATGCGTATTCGTAATTTCCCCCAATATGCATAATATTATAACCTGAATAAAATGGACCGAAAAAAGATACTTTCAAAGCACCTTCGTTAGGTTCCCCTAAAAATTTAGCTTTTCCAACACTTTGTTTAAGTTTATTATCCTTTATCTTCACTCCTGAATTAATCACTTTAATGCTTCCATCTTCGTTCAAAGAATAGTTAGCCTTCACATTTTTCAAACCTTTTTCCCAAAAGAAATCTAAACGAGCAATTTCATACCATTCTCCCAGATATTTTTCCAATTCAAAATCTTTAATAACTGGTAGAGTTGATTTTACGGGTTTCCAAATGTTGTATATAACTGTGCCGGCGGCGGCTGCTGTAAGTAATAGCAATGATTTTTTCTTGTCCATGAATTTGTAAGCTTTTAAGTTTAACAAAATAGTGACTGCAAAAGTTTAACCATTTTTATAATTTTGTAAAAATTTTAAGTTTTGTATTCAAAAGAAGAAGCTAAGCGTTTAAAAGAAAATTTCTGGACTACCTTTGGTCAATATATGTCAGCAGTGCCCTCAGCTGATGGCGATAAGGTGAACTGGGTGAATTACAAAACTGGAGTTAAAGATCTATACTTTCGTATGGATGCTACCAATAAATCAGCGCATATCTTTATTGAAATCACACATCCTGATTCTAGCATACGACAACTTATATTCGATCAATTTAAAGAATTGAGCCATATATTACACGATACGCTTCAAGAGGAATGGGAGTGGGACGAAGTGTATTATGATGAAAGCGGAAAGCAAACGGCACGAATTTCAACTTCCTACAATCAGAAAATATCTATTTTTAATAAAGATCAATGGCCAGATTTGATTAGTTTTTTCAAACCGCGTCTTATAGCATTGGACGAGTTTTGGTCCATGGCAAAATATTCATTCGAAATTTTTAAATAATAATCATATGAAAAACAAAATAAATGCAGTTTTACTCGTAGCAGCAAGTTTGATTTTCGGTCAAATTGAAAAAGCAAGCGCATGGGGTATGACTGGTCACCGTGTTATTTCTGAAATTGCGGAAAAGCATTTAACAAAAAAAGCTAAAAAGAATATTCAAAAAATAATAGGTAATCAAAAGATTGCATATTGGTCTAACTGGGGAGATTTTATTAAGTCAGATCCAGATCCCGCTTTGAATACGACAGGTTCATGGCATTTTGTTAATACACCAGGTAATTTGACTTTCGAACAATTCAACCAAGAATTGCAAAATTCACCAGAAAACAACTTATACAAGTCTTATTTACGTGTAAAAGCTGAAGCTAAAAATGCTAGAGAATTACCATTGAAACAACAACAGCATAATTTCTACTATATCATTCACTTATTCGCGGACGCACATCAGCCAATGCATGTTGGTAGAGCAGAAGACTTAGGCGGTAATAAGATTGAAGTGATGTTTTTTGGTAGAAAAACTAATATTCACCGCGTTTGGGATTCGGATTTAGTAGATAATGAAAAATACAGCTTTACAGAGTATGCTTCGGTATTGGATGTTTATGCTAAAGATTACTACAAAAAATACGATGTATCTTTTGAGCAAGCCTTATTCGAAACCCACGAATTATCTAATAAAATCTATGCTGACGTAGAGAATAATGCAAACTTAAGCTATAAATACATATACGATTTCAAATATCCGATGGAAGAAGCTTTGTTGAAAGCAGGTATTCGTCTTGCTAAAGAATTAAATGAAATTTACGGATAATATAGCTCGATTCTTTATTGGAATTAGTAAAAAATAGCTTTCCGAATATTAATATCTAAATTGTAACTTTGCACTATGTCTGAAAAAATTATTATCCTTGATTTTGGTTCGCAATACACGCAGTTGATTGCACGTCGTGTGAGAGAACTGAATGTTTATTGTGAGATTCATCCTTTTAATAATGTTCCTGATTTTGATGATAACGTAAAAGGCGTTATTTTCTCTGGAAGTCCTTACTCCGTACGTCAAGAGGATGCTCCTCAAATTGACTATAAATCTATTCAATCACGTTTCCCTTTATTAGGTGTTTGTTATGGTGCACAATATTTAGCACAGCAATCGGGCGGCGAAGTTTTGCCATCTGAAATTCGTGAGTATGGTAGAGCAAACTTACAGTTTGTCGATGATTCTAATGAATTGTTGAAAGGTATTCCAGCACAATCACAAGTTTGGATGTCTCATGGAGACACTATTAAAGAAGTTCCTGCCACTTTCAAGGTAATAGCAAGTACAGACAAAGTACGTGTAGCAGCTTACCACGTAGAAGGTACTAAAACTTATGGTATTCAATTTCACCCAGAAGTAACTCATAGTACAGATGGTCAGATATTAATCAAAAATTTCGTAGTAAATATATGTGGTTGTTCGCAAGATTGGACTTCTGAATCATTTGTAGAGACAACTGTAGCAGAACTTAAAGAGCAATTAGGTAATGATCATGTTATCATGGCATTATCTGGTGGTGTGGATTCAACAGTTGCTGCTGTATTATTACATCATGCAATAGGTGAGAGATTACACTGTTTCTTTGTAGATCACGGTTTGTTGCGTAAGAATGAATACGAACAGGTATTGGATTCTTACAAAAATATGGGCTTAAACATCAAAGGTGTGAATGCTAAAGAATTATTCTATAGCAAACTTGAGGGTGTTAAAGAACCAGAAGCTAAACGTAAAATTATTGGTGCTGCTTTCATCGATGTATTCGATCAGGCATCAAAAGATATTCAAAAAGAATTACCAGAAGGTGCTGAAGCGAAATGGTTAGGTCAAGGTACTATCTATCCTGATATTATTGAATCCATCTCTGTCAAAGGTCCTTCTGCTACAATCAAATCTCATCACAACGTAGGAGGTTTACCAGACTACATGAAATTGAAGGTAATAGAGCCTTTAAAGACCTTGTTTAAAGATGAAGTTCGTCGTGTAGGTAAAACTTTGGAAGTAGATCCTAATATCTTAAATAGACATCCATTCCCAGGTCCAGGTCTAGGAATTCGTATTTTAGGTGATATCACAGAAGAAAAGGTACGAATTTTGCAAGATGCTGATGATATTTATATCCGTAATCTGAAGGAATCAGGTTGGTACGATAAAGTATGGCAAGCAGGAACAATCTTTTTACCTGTACAATCAGTTGGTGTAATGGGCGATGAACGTACTTACGAACACGTAGTAGCGTTGAGAGCTGTAGGATCATTGGACGGAATGACAGCAGATTGGATTCACTTACCATATGAGTTATTAGCTAAGATTTCGAATGAAATAATAAATCATGTTAAAGGAATAAACAGAGTTGTATATGACATCAGTTCAAAACCACCAGCAACAATTGAGTGGGAATAAGAAATTGAGAAAATCTTATTTTATATATGCTGTTTCTTTACTTTTAGGAGTGTCCGCGTGTGCTCCTAAAAGTACTGTATTGCGTGCGCCTTCTAATACAGGTCAGGTAAGTAGTGCGGATACTAATGCAGCTAAAGTTGCGGAAGAGAAAGCTGCAGCAGAAGAAAAAGCAGCTTCCGAGAAAGAAAAGAAAATTGCAGCTGAAAGAAGCATCGCTTTATTGTTGCCTTTTCAGCTTGATAATATCAATGCTCTAGGCGTTCAAGAGAATGATGTAAAAAGATCTGCTTTAGCCTTAGATTTCTATCAAGGTTTTCAATTGGGGCTTCAAGAAATCTCTAAAAACTCTAAGCCTTATAAATTAAAAGTTATTGATTCAAAGGATAATGCTTATTTCAATTCAACTTTAGCTACATCTGAAGAAATTGAACAATCGGGTATTATTGTTGGCCCTGTTTATCCAATAGAAATCAAAGCTTTTGGTAATAATTTAATAAATAAGGACAAGCTAATTATCAATCCTTTGGCGGCATCACCCGCTTCCGAGTTTGGGTTGCAAAATCTGGTGACCATCACACCATCGATAAAATCACATACCAATGGAATAGCCAAACGCGTGGCAAATGATTTTATGACGGGCGATATTATTATTATTTACAACACACCAGACAATGATAGCAGACAATTTTTGAACGGTATGTTGTCTGCAATTAAAGAGCAAAAGCCGAATGTAAATATTATTTCTGTTTCTACATTAGCGCAGCTGAATGAGAAACTTTCACAAACAGGCTCTAATTTGGTGGTAAGTGGTACTACGGACAAAACGCAGTTGAATAATTTAATCAGTAATCTTTCTAGAAAAAATGCTGAATCTTTTTATTCAATTAAGTTGTACGGTCATCCGCTTTGGGATCGTTTTGATTTCAGTAATCACAGCAATTTCTATAGTTTGCATCCTATTATTACGACAGAAAGTAATTTTAAAGCGTGGACGAATACAGCGCGTAACTTTAGAGAATCTTACAGACAAAAATTTGGTGTATTGCCATCTGATCAATCATATAAAGGATATGATGTCGCAGTCTACTTCGGTAAACTTATTGACAGATATGGTGTAAACAATTTGAAGTCAAAATTAACTGGAGAATCTTATAACGGATTGTTCAATACGTATAAATTCGAATATCACGACAATTGGGGATTTACCAACGAAGCTGTAAACTATAAAGAATACATGCACGGTACATTCCAATTACAATAAATTCTATGGCAATAAATGAAAAACGTGTAGCTCAACATTTTCGCAATTTCGAAAGAGCACTGAGTGGATATAACTACAACGAGCCCTTATCTCGATATCTGACACGATTTTTTAAAGAAAATAAACAAATGGGGTCATCTGATAGAAAGATGACCTCTCGTTTTATTTACAATTATTTTCGTCTTGGAAATGCATTAAAAGATGCTAATCTTTTAGATAAATTATGCTTTGCAGAATATGTTTGCGAAGTAGAGTCTTCGTTATTGGCATTACATTATCCAGGCTTGGCTGAATTCAGTTCAGAATCCCTGGAATATAAATTAAACCATCTTCAATCTAAAATCAATTTGGATTGGAAAGAAGTTTTTCCGCTGTTAGACCATTTATCAGAAAGTGTAGAAAAAGAAAGTTTTGTGAGGAGTCATTTTGTACAGCCTGATTTATTTATTCGAATTAAGCGCGGAAATGAACTCTTAGTTTCTTCTTCTTTGAAAGAAAAAGGGATAGCTTTCAAAGAGCTTAATCCTAATACATTAGCTCTTCCCAATGGATTTCGTTTGCAAGATTTTCCGAAGTTGGAAGGAAAACATGAAGTTCAAGATTTGTCTTCACAAAAAACTATATCTTTCATGGAAGCCTCTTCTGCTGAAAAATGGTGGGATGCCTGCGCTGCATCAGGAGGTAAAGCGTTGATGTTTTTAGATAAATACCCTAAAGTAGACCTTTTGGTATCTGATATTAGACTCTCCATTTTAAGAAATCTAAATGATCGTTTTGATAAAGCTAAACTCGCTTCACCGAAACGTCAAAAAGTATTAGACTTAACATTAGATACTACAACTATATTAGGTAAAGAGGAATTTGACGGAATTATTTTAGATGTACCTTGTTCTGGTTCAGGGACCTGGGGGCGTACTCCCGAAATGATTCAGCAATTTTCTAAACAAAAACTGCAAGAATTTTCTGATTTACAAAAGAAAATAGCTTCTAATGTGGTAAAACATCTGAAAATAGGCAAGCCATTAATTTATATGACTTGCTCCGTTTATGCAGATGAAAATGAACAAGTCGTGAACTATTTAATCGATCAATTTGGTTTCAAAATTGAAAAAATGGAATTGATAAAAGGATATGAAAATAAAGCCGATAGTATGTTTGCTGCACGCTTAATTCGTATGCGTTAACTGCAATTGATCGGAACTACTAGTACTGGGACATTAGCTTTTCGGATTACAGACTCTGAAACACTACCCGATATAAAGTGATCGAAACCTGATCTGCCATTAGTTCCCATGACAATAAGGTCAGCAGACCATTCGCTTGCTAAAAGAAGTATTTCCTCTTTTATATTCCCAATGCGAGTGTAAGTAAATACTTCAGCAATAGATTGGAATTCATTAGCCACTTTAGCAACGTACTGTTCCGCTGTATTTTGTTGAATCTCGGTAATTTCTGGCACTAATATAGGTTGCTGTCCCAATAGCGGGTCAGCACCGTATGTGGAAGGACTAGTTGGGGGTATAACGGTAAGAAGAGCAATAGAAACTTCTTCATTAGCAATCAAATCTTTTGTGTAATTAACAATTTTATCTGTACAAGGTGATTCATCAACTGCCAACAATATTCGACGAAATTTTTTCATATCTGTAATATTTAATTGATTTAAAAGTATCTTCGTAGTATCAAAACAATTGAAAACGTCTTAATGTTTTAAACAATAAACGCACATGAGTATTTACGCATGCAACCTCAGTATAGTGCCATTAAGAGCTGAATCTTCGCATCGAAGTGAAATAGTTAGTCAGGTATTATTTGGAGAGAATTTTGAAATACTAGAAGAGGGAATAGACTTTATACGCATTCGGCTTTTGGAATCAAAATATGAAGGATGGATTCAAAAGCATCAATTTGCACCAGTAATATTAGCTGGAGTCAATAAAAATGTGATTGTAGACATCTATGGAGCTAAAGCAACAAGCGATTCCAGAACAGTAAATCTACTGCATGGAACGGCAATTACCGGCAATACCCTTAATATTGGTGAAGAACATTATACTATTGTAGGTGCATTGCGCGAAACTACCTTAGCTGATTTTGAAACGGAATTTCCAAAACTTATTCAGTACTACGTAAATACACCTTATATGTGGGGTGGAAGATCTATTTTCGGAATTGATTGTTCAGGATTTAGTCAGGTTGTTTATAGACATTTTGGAGTATCGTTGCTTCGGGATGCTTATCAGCAAGCTGAAAGCGGAATAACAGTTGATTTTTTGACAGAAATTAAGGCTGGAGATTTAGCATTCTTTGATAATGAAGCTGGTAAAATAACTCATGTCGGTGTTATGATTGACAGCGAAACTATTATTCATGCTTCAGGACGTCTCAGAATTGACAAAATGGATAGCCAAGGTATATTCAATGCTGAATTGAATCGTTATACACACAACCTACGCATTGTCAAACGTTACTTTTAAATTTATATTTCCATGACTTTACAAGCGAATAACTATTATATACTAGCAAGTTCACAATTATTTCCTTTCAGCGCAGCTGTAAATCCTTCAACTGAAGAATCGGATGTTATTAAAATCGCGAAAGAGGCGTATGACTTTGTCTTAAACAAACAATATACCGAGGCTTTACAAAGCTATAGCAAAGCTATTTCCTTATTCCCAGAACAACCTTTCTTCTACGCTTGTCGTTCTATTTTACATCGATTCAATGGCGATGACGAAAGTTCTTTTTACGATTATCAAGTCGCTAAAAGAATGGACTTCAATTATCATCATTATTTAGAATGGTTAGAAAACCAAGGTGAGATGTTGGAATCAGAAGAACTTTTGGAGATTACAGAAAGTTTGGTAGTACAGCCTGATAATGCCCAACTACTTATTAATCGGGCTATGCTACAGGTGCAACATTTTAATTATGCCGAAGCAATAAGCGATTATTCTAAAGGGTTTGTTTTGAATAATGATACGACGATTCTAATATCACGAGCAGCTATATATATGTATGTGTTGCAGTATGATAAAGCACTATCAGATTTGAATTTAGTTTTGGAGACGAACCCCTCATTAGATGCTTATTTATATCGTGCAAAATTATATGCTGCTATTAAGGAATATGATGCGGCCTTAAAAGATTTTGATGCAGCGTTGCAAGTGGATAATCAAAATACAGCAATTTATGAAGAGCGAGCTCAATTGTTCGAACAATTGGAACAGTTTGATAAAGCTATAGTGGATTATTCGCAAATTATTTCACAAAATGCAGATGACTTTTATGCCTATGTTTTGCGTGCCGATATTTACGAAAAAACAGAAAATTGGGAAGAAGCCATAGCTGATTACACTTCTGCTATTCAATTAAATCCTTATTATTCAGATTTGTACCAATATCGTGGGACATTGCTCGAAAAAGTTGGGGATAGAGCAGGAGCGGAGGCAGACTTCGCTAAATTTGAAGAATTAGAGGAGGAAGATTAGTAATTTAAACTATTGGTTATCCATGCTGTCTAATCGAAAACAAATCTGTAAATGAAACAAACTTATTTAAAAAAAGCGTTTAAGTTATTCAGTGCTTACAAAGCACATCAATTGACTTCAGACGATTTGAACAAGGCAGACGCTAAAGCTCTGCACTTAAATGATAAGATGAATGATTTCAAGGTTTTGGTCAATATGGCCAAAGATATCATGGCTGGTAAATATAAAGTCAATGCTTGGAATGCTTCTATTATCGTCGCAACCATTATTTATGTGGTTTCACCAATAGACGCGATTCCAGATATTATACCTGTATTAGGCTGGTTGGATGATGTGACAATTGTCGGATATGCGTTGAGCAAATTATCTGAGGAGCTCAAACGCTACAAAATCGAGACAGCAAGTATTTAATAATAAAACTTAAAATTTAGAGCCGTATATTACACTATACGGCTTTTTCTTTTATTTTTACAGTATGTCAAAGTCAAATGCCTACCTTAAGAAAATAAAAGATCTAGCTGCTAAAAATCTAGCTGAAGGTGAACTGTTTTTAAATCAGAATGCGGAAAAAGAAACCGTAATTAGTTTGCCATCAGGACTGCAATATGAAATTTTACAAGAAGGCACTGGAAAAATTCCAACCAAAAAAGATAAAGTACTATGTCATTACAAAGGTCAATTGCTGAATGGTGAAGTATTTGATAGTTCTTACAAAAGAAAACGTCCAGAATCTTTTTTTGTACATGAACTTATTAAAGGATGGCAAGAAGCTTTGACTTTAATGCCCGTTGGAAGTAAATGGAAATTATTTATACCTGCTCATTTAGCATATGGTTTTGAGGCTTTGACTCCTACAAGTGGAGGAAATTGTACACTTATATTCGAAATGGAGTTAATTTCTATTCTTTAGTATGAGAAGAATTATAGCTACCGCAATGAGTTTAGTACTGTTTAGCATGCTGTTCGGACAAACATCATTGAATGAAAGTCCTGGAGGAATTCTATCCATTAAGAAAGGCCAAGAATTCAGGACAATAGCACAAGGCTATGCTCATCTTGAAAAAAATATTCTTATTACGAACGAAACTCGATTTCGAATGGCTTCTGTCAGCAAGCAATTCACGGCAATGGCCGTGTATCTTTTGATTCAAGATGAAAAATTAAACTTTGATACTCCAATTAGAAATATTTTTCCAGAACTTCCAGTCTCCTGTAAAAAGATTCAAATACAACATTTACTAAACCATACCTCGGGGTTGGTCGATTATGAAAATGTAATCCCTACTTCGCAAAAGATGCAATTATCTGATGCAGATGTGTTAAAATTGATTCAAAATTTGGATACGGTATATTTTGAGCCTGGAACTCAATTTCAATATAGTAATACGGCATATTGTCTATTATCTCTAGTCGTTGAAAGAGTCAGCAAACAACCTTTTGAAGACTTTTGTCGAACACGAATTTTTCACTATTTAGGAATGCAAGATGCTCAAATATCTGCTTCACATGGTTTCGAACGAAGAGCATTTGGATATCATCCTAAAGATTCTGTTTTTCAATTTGCGGACCAAAGCATTACTTCTGCAACGCGTGGGGATGGAGGCGTATACATTTCTGCAGATGATTTTGGGAAATGGCTTGGTAAGAAAAATCCGCTTTTGAGTGCAAGGTTCTTTAAGGACTTAGAAACATACAAAGTTCCAGTAAAAGATGAGGTATATTATAGTTTAGGGTTTTTCTTTACCAAATCTGAAGATGGAAATTTAACTTTATTTCATTCTGGTGAAAGTATTGGCTTTCATAATATTATGCTTTTTCAACCGCAGCATGATTTAATTATAGCTTTATTTACAAATCGTGATGATAAGTATATTGTGAAAGTATGGGAAATAGCAATGAAGGACGAGAATATAATAATCCCAAATATTAAGGAGTCTTTATTTTTATGGTTGAATAAAGTGTATAATGGAGATATATAAAAGGAAGCTAGATCTAGCTCCCTTTTATATGTCAGATAATTTAAAAATATCTTTTACGCGAATTCCTTTTTCGGTTTGTTGTAAAGTACAGCATTCATTTACAGGATCATGCTCAAAAAACAATATATATTCATTATCGACCGCTTCTTGCCAATAGGATTTTCTTTCTTCCATCGTGACTAAAGGGCGCACATCATAACTCATCACATAGGGAAGGGGAATGTGACCCACTGAAGGCAATAGATCTGCCATATAGAGAATTGTTTTCCCTTTATATTGAATTTGCAGTAACATCATGGCTTCTGTATGTCCGTATGCATAACGAACTTGAATATCATCGGCATACGATTGACCTTCCTGGATGAAATTAAGTTGACCCGATTCTTGAATTGGAAGAATGTTTTCTTTTAGAAAAGAAGCTTTTTCTCTTGGATTAGGATCTATTGTTGCCCAATTCCAATGCTTTTCATTACTCCAAAATTTGGCATTTTTAAAAGATGGAATAAAACGTTCACCTTGCATTTTGATAGCTCCACCACAATGATCAAAGTGAAGATGGGTCAAAAATACATCCGTTATATCGTCCCGATGAAAACCAAATTTAGCTAATGACTTATCTAATGTATCGTCTCCATGCAGATAATAATGACCGAAAAATTTGGCGTCTTGCTTATCACCCAATGCGGTATCGACTAGTGTTAGTCTGTTCCCATCTTCAATTAGCAACAATCTATTGGCCCATGTACAAAGGTTGTTGGCATCAGCAGGATTTGTACGTTGCCACAATGATTTGGGTACTACACCAAACATCGCCCCACCATCCAGTTTAAAGAAACCTGTGTCAATAGTATATAATTTCATCTTAGATTTTCGAATAATACTTATTCCAAAGGTATCAAAATAATAGGTGTGATGTTAATTACCGTAGAAGGTTTTTGCCTTTTGTTCTAAATGGGTTATCAAGTATTCCATATAATCAACTCCATTTAGTTGTCCTGCTGCACTTAAAGCGCCAGGACTAAAAACATTAATCTCCATGATTTTATCTCCAACAATATCTAATCCCACCAGATACATACCATCAGAACGAAGTTTATCGCTTACTTTTTTGACCAAAGTTAAAGTTTCTTCCGTCACAGTAGCAACCTCTGCTGTAGCTCCTTGATGAATATTGCTGCGAATTTCACCTTGTGGTTGTACGCGCTGCAATGCCGCATATTTTCCATCAATAACAATCGGTTCCCCATCTAACAAGAAAAAGCGCATGTCTCCTTTGGTCGCTTCTGGCAAATATTCTTGACCGATAACATAACCATCTCTTGCAATTACTTCTACAGTTTGTTTTAGATTATGTAGTTCATTAGGACTTATCATAAACACATTTTTACCGCCAGATCCTTTTAAAGGTTTTAGAATTATTTTATCATTCTGACTATTCATGAAATCTAAAATATCACTGTAATTGCGTGTTACGACAGTTTTTGGTCGAATTTCTCTCGGGAAATTTTCCAAATACAATTTATTGCTCGCTTGAATCAATTCATCAGGATCATTAATAACTAATCTTCCTAATTTTTTAAGCAATTGTGCAAACTGTAGTCCCATAGATGCTGCCCACGGCCTGTTCAGCATATCCATGACAGGATCAAATCGTAACCACAATATATCCACATCCATCATAGAAATTCTTTCTTTAGGTTGTTTTTTCAATTTTTCTAAAAGTTCTTCATTATCCGATACAGTTACCTCAGGCCCTATTTGACGAACATGGGCATCAATGTGCGTATCATCAACGTAAACAAAATCTGCTAAACCTATATACATAATTATATGACCACGTTTTAGGGCATGTAACGCCATCCATGTTGTCGAAAAATAAGATTCTTCTTTATGCGTTTGATTTATTAGAAATGCTATTTTCATATAATTATTTAATAAGTTTAAATATAGATCCTTCTTTTTTAATCATGTCTAAGCGTGAGGCGTAAGCTTTTGATAAGTAACGCGGGGTGACTGCTGGCTGTCTCAAATATCCTCTCTGTATCAAATCCTGGATAATTGGAATGTAATCTTTTCGGATTTTCCCAATTGTCAAAATATTAATATCATGTCCCTCACGTATATATTCAATAAGCTCTATTAATCCCTGTAAATACACAGCATCTTTGGTCAATCCTCCTCCGCGATATACGCGCATAGCAATCAGAAAAGCTACATCTTCAGTAAAACAGTATTGTTCAACTAACATCGAAAATGTATCGATGAAGGTATTTCCCATCAACATATGTCGCACACAAATTACTCGAGCAGCCAGGATTTTTAATCTTTCATTGTTCAATCCATTGACCATATACTCGGCAAATACAGCTAAACCCTCTTGCAATTTTTCATATCCAGGCACTCCCAAACTAAATAACTGTAGGGATTGTGATTTTCCGTTAAAATAAGTTGCAATATGTGTTCCTACCTCATGCTGTATCAGTGCTTCGGCTCGCTCTTTGGTGATTTTATAATTTGAACTTATATTAAGCACCCCGCGATTTACCATTACACCTGATACATCATTACGAACACGTACGGAGGTATTTAGTTCAGGATGTTGTGATTTTAAATATTCAATTTCTGCCGTCGCCATTTGCGCGAACTGTTGAGCATTGATTTTATCTTCACTTTTGATAGATTTTACATTGTTATTTTCTATGACAGTGATGAGAGCCTCCGCAACATGCATTAATTTGTCACTCACGTTTCCAAAAACTTGTAAACTTCCATGAACAAAATCAGGAGTATTTCTGTCATCCAGCATACTCATCATTTCATCCAATTCTCTTCGTTTATCTCTAAATAAGTATGCTATATTCGGATCGTGAATATCTTCAATAGGTAGATTATATAGATTTCTTTTCACAAGATCTGGATCAATAGGCATTGGCCTATATTGAAATACAGGAGCTTTAGCATATCGATTGTTTTTGAAAGTTTGCCAAGCTTCCTGCACATTCGTAGGTGTAACCAACATTAAGAAATCAAAACGCTGACTTTCCGCTAATAGTGCTTTGTCAATCTCAAAAATATTAGGTGTTATTTCCTTATGAACATTTAATTTGAACTTTGCTGGATTCAAATTAGTGTACAAGCGGAGATATTCGAAAAATGTCCGTGAAAGAGTCTTACTCATAGACTCTCGAAAATGTCTTTCCAATAACGGAAAAATATCTCCAGCGGCATTGATAAATGAATTTTTAACTCCTAATCCAATGAGGTAAATATTATCCTCTTGTAATTGATTAAGTGAAAATAAGGGTTTGTAGTGCGGATTATTCGGTGTTTTTCTTTGTTTAATAATATTTGAGGACAGGTCTGGGGCTTCGAGCTTGATATTTTTATGGATGTATTCCACTAAAGGCAAAGCGACCTTTTGGGCTACGTAGATAGATATATCATCATTATTTGTTGTTTCTGTCCAAATCTCCACAATCAGGCAGCTCCCGAACTCTTCTTTTATTGTAAGTGCAATATCCTTAATCCATTGATCTACCGCATCGGACTCATATTTAAAAATAATGCTGGAAAGCTGCGATTTTGCAAGATCTGAAATCATGCTTTGCTTAGTTTCAGAATATGGAATACGATATAAAAAGAAATAAGGAACTACTTTGTTGAATACTACTTTGCCCACCTGGGGAATCTGTTCATGGAAAGATTCCCTATTGCGGATCGATGTTTTGATATGTTTTAATAATTTTTCTTCCACTCGTGCTTACACTTGAATTTTTTGTAGGTACAAATTCATGGATTGCAAGACATTTTTCAAAAGTTGGTTGTAAACCTCAACTTTTCCTGGATAAACTTTTCCAGTCCACTCATCCATGAAATCTTTACGAAATTCAATTGAGATCACACATCCCAACTCGCCATATTGGTTGATGATGTGTTGAGCAAGATTACCTCCTTTGAATTTTACATTTTCACGCACATCAATTTTTTTATTATCAAGTTTCAATTTTTGGAAAGAAGCACTCATTTCGTCAATTAATCCTCTCCATTTTTCATGGTTGTAATAGGTGCCCAGATTAATTTGAGGATTCGCCTGTTCGTCGACTTCTTCTGAAGTACTTTTTCTTTTTGCATTGTAACTGTGAATATCAAAAATTATAAAATACCCGAATTTTTTAATCGTTGTCGATAAATGTCTTTCAATGATATAATAAATAGATTGATGCTCTCTGTATAATTCTAACAAATAATTAGAGGGAAGGTTTGCCCGAAATACATTTAATCCCCACGCTTGGTCAGGATGTAAATATACTGCATTTTCCAGATCACGGTTCAAATCTAATTGAAACCGTGAGGTGTCCACTATAAATTGATTGATAGGTAAATCTGCAATGGCGGCAGTATAAGGGTCTTCCTCGCGTAAACGCTCCGTATCCGTAAGAGCGATGTAGGGAATCAGTTCTTCGCAGATTTGGTGACCATCATGAATTGCAAATGCCCAAAATGGGCTTTCTTCATTTTTAATTTGATATAGAATTTCTAAAGACATTGGACCGTTAGTTGATTAATTTAAGAACAAACGACCAATGAAAAGGTTTGAAATAATCTGTATTTAAAATTAATTAATTATTTCAAAATGAAAGTTTTACACCAAAATACATATTTCGTGGAGAAGCGGCATTAAAATACCTTCCTCCGAATGCGTTTATATCATTTCCTAAACTGTATATTTGATTTAATAAATTGTCAACTCCCACGAAGAGTTTAAGCGTTGTGGCCAACTTAGAGAGTGGTGTTGTCCAATTTAATTTTGCTTGAACCAAATCATATTTATCCGCAAATACGATATTTGCATCATCTAAAGGAATTTCTGCTGTATGATTATGATATACGTTTAATTGAATCTGTTTGTCAAAATTGAAAATTAAGGAATTTGTAAGCGTCCAATCCGGAACCGAAGTTATTTTATTGTTGGAATAATCATTCGTTCCGTTACTATAGTTTCCAAATCTATAATGATTGTAGGAAAAGGCTGTATTGAACTGGATGGATTTCAGGAAATTATCACTTATATTCCAATATGACCAAAATGATAATTCTACGCCTTTTTGATGCATTTCACCAGCATTTGCATAATATTCTACACCAGCTTCATTCAATCTTCGTACAATACCATTATCCATATTATAGTTATAGATAGCCAAGTCGATTAGCCAACTTTTATTTGTAGGCGTTAATTTATAACCGAGTTCATAATTAATTCCACTTTCTGCTAGCAGGGATAGATTAATCATATTATCAGATGATCGCACTTCTGCTAGTGTAGGTGTGGAGTAGCCCTTGGATACAGACGCCCGAAAAGCCATTTGATTTCCGATTTGATAGGATGTGGCTACGCGAGGCATCCACACATCTTCAAAATCGATATCACCTTTACTGGCAGCATCTTCTGGAAATAGTGTTTCGAAGTGAATACTGTTTTTGTTCAAACCAAGAGAACCTTCCAGCAGCCAGTTTTTAGATAAATTAAGCTGAATACGAGAAAAGAAATTGAGTTGATCATTGTCTAGTAAATCATTAGCCTGCGGATCGCCAACTGTTCCCTTATTATTATCAAAATTGTCAATTTTATTCCAGCCTTTCGTTCCTTCTACGCCAACTTGTATTTGAAAAGGTATTATTGCATTTGATTCTTGATAAGATAAAAATGTTCTTAATCCAATATTCTTTTCTGTTCTGAACTCATAATTCGTAATAAAGGGATTTTCGAAATCCGTATACGAACCAAAAATGCCCAAGAAGTGAGAGAGTTTTTGTGAAATTTGATAGTCGTGTCCTATACCAGTGTAAAAAGTCTTGTTATAAATGGCTGCTTTTTGGTCTGTAGCACTCGAATTTGGTCCTGCGGCAGGTCGTGCGGATTGAGGATTTTCTTCATATTGTGCTAAGGTCAATCCTCCTGGTGTTTGATAGTCTAAATCAGTGTACAATACAAAAACTTTTAAGACGCCTTTCGAATTATAATTTATTTGATGAGCCGTTTGAAATGTTTTCCGATTAAAAGCAGAATTCTCACGGTATCCGTCCGAAGATAACAGCGATTGATTGAACGCAAATTGATATTTATCGGAAACCTTTCTTGTAATCCCTAAATTTTGATTAAACAAACCAAAAGAACCAGCTGTTATCTGTAATGAAATATCATTAGGTGCATTCGTAAGGCCTAATGGCTGAATACGGATCACCCCTCCTGAATTTGCCCCAAAAAGAGAACCATCTGGACCTTTTATTACTTGTACTTGCGAAATAGCTAGCGGATCCAAAATATTAAAATAGGTATTACCTCCTGCATCGGTAAAAAGTAATTCATCTATATAAACTTTTGTATTACGTATTCCGAAGGGAGAGCGAATTAAACTTCCACGCATAGCCAGTCTATAAGAGCCAGGCGAGCGTTCTTCCATACGAATTCCTGGAACACTATTCATAGCCGAAGTAAGTGTAGTGGGACTTTGTGATTGGATAATAGTGGAAGAAACAGTATGCGCGCTACTTGTTAATTCTAGAATAGATTGATTGGTAAAATATTGTTTAACCTCGACGGGTTGCAAACTAATTTGAGATGTAGAAGTGGTATCAGATTGTGCAAATAATCCATTTGAAAAGGAAATGAGTCCTAACAAAAAACAATATTTCATAAATAAATAAGAATTAAAAAGCTTCGTTTAAACCTAAAAATAAACCTCTTTGGCCAAATTTACCAAAGGCGTAATCCACACATAAATTTGTTCGTGTCAGTTTATTAAACAATATACGTAATCCAGCACCTCCAGCAGGCTGCCATTGCCTGAACATTTTACTTCCGATTTCGTCATCGATAGTTTGTAAATTTCCAAATACAACACCACTTAAAAATTGGTTGCGGAGAATAGGAAATCTATATTCTATCTCACCATAAGCATAGGACTTACCACGAAAATAACCATTCGTATAACCTCTTCCAGATCGCGCGTATGGATCTTTTCCTGTTCCAGGTAAATCTAAATATCCTAAATCACCGCCCACGTTATAAGAACCGTAATACCAAAAAGCAAGTACATGATTAGGCCTCATGGTTGATAACTGCCAGTATTTACGAAAGTCAGTAAGCAATTGAAAACCTTCTTGAGAACTTCCCAGCCAGGTTTGGTTAGCTCGTAGTACGATATCAGTGTAAGTTCCTTTGTATGCGCTATTTGGATTATCTCGTGTCATATATTGCACATTGAACATCAATCCATTATTGTTGTTCATGGTAGAACTGTAACCTTTTTGTTGGCTGTAGATTTCTAATGGATTATTTTCATCCGAACCAAGTGTGGTAATATTTCTTTTCAAATCAAAGTATACCCCAGCACCTAAAAATAAGTTTTCTGAAAGCTGGCGATAAATTCGTTCACTCAATCCATAGACGGTATAATTATTTACATATCTTATTCTGTCGGGATTATTCAAAATGTATTCTTCTGGAGAAGGATTTTCCAATGGAACACCGATTCCTAATCCATAATCCAAGCCGACCATTTTGGCAATATGAAGACTTCCTTTGAGATTCCAATTATTTTCTTTGGTATAAGTGTCGTGAAAAAGATAGCCTATAATAATTCCTTTAGTTGTATAATTTAGCGCTGTTGCAAACACAGACATGCTCGTGTTTTCTTTTTCTCCGAAGTGAACACCGCCTACAGCTTTAAGCCCAATCTGGAAACCTATGCTAGGATTATAATTAATATTTGGTAAATATGAAATTGGAGAACGTTTTTTTGCAAAATTTTCTTTACTTTTATTCTTAAACGGATTTATATCCTTTAAAAGATCGACTATATCATAAAGAGAGTCAGTGTGTTGTGAGGTTGATGATTTTGTGTCAGAAGTGTTTTTTAAGGAATCTAAATGATGATGAGTACCATTAATTTGCCCTACTGACGTATTAAAACCAATTAAAAAAAATATAAGTAAGCAGATAAAATATTTAAGTAGATTTTCCAAGTACATTAAATTATAAGCGTTGTGCATGTTTATTCAATCTGTAAAAATAGAATAAACAAATGATAATCACGATTATATAGTTTAATAAAACAATTCAAAATACTAAATTGTTACCTATCTATATTTAGGTAATAAGATATGATAGTAAAACATGAAGATAGTGGTTACAAAGGTGCATTTATTGCGTTGGAAGACGGAGTAAAGATAGGAGAGATGACCTATTCAAAGGCGGGAACAGATAAAATAATAATAGACCACACCGAAGTAGATGAGAATCAAAAAGGTAAGGGCGTAGGAAAAATACTTTTGTCGAAAGCGGTAGATTTCGCTCGAGAAGGTAATATTAAGATAGTTCCGTTATGTCCATTTGCAAAATCGGTATTCGATAAGGACATCGATATTCGTGATGTTAGGGCATAAAATTTATGTAATTTGGGGTTAGTGGAGTTCTTGAAAGAAATTTCAAGAACTCTTTTTATTTTCACCTTCTTACGCTTGAGACAGTTTACGAATCAAATCAATAAAATTGTTTGAGTTCGTTTTGTTCAAAATATTTTTTCTATGCGTATCCACTGTATACTTGCTTGTACAAAGTTTATTTGCAATTTCTGTACTGTTCAATCCTTCTTGTACCAATTTCAAAATTTCAAGCTCTCGCTTTGTTAGTTTATAACAGTTTTCCATATCTAAATAAATGTTACGCGTCTTATCGTATATTCGACGATCATTTATAGGACGCTCCTGATAATCATTTATTCGTTGGTGAATGACTAAAGTCTTGGTTAAATCGCCTGTATTACTAACTTCTAAAGCCTGGCAAGTTTGTTTTATAGTAATATAATTTCCTTCTTTTGTTCTTATTTTATAAGTATAAGAGTAGAGATAATTAAAGTGTTCGTTGAATCTTAATTTGTTCTTAAATAGTAAATCTTTCTCTTCACATTCAAAGAAATAATCTTTGTCATCAGGGTGAATAATCTCAATAAGATCTTCCACGGTAAAAGTTTTCTCGTCGTAGCCAGTTATAGTATTAAATGCAGCATTCATAAATGAAATTACATTTAAATCGCAGTCGAATATAAAATAGTAGCTATCAACTAGGGATTTATTTTCTTGTTCTTTTGTTGTAATAGAATTCTGTTTATGGAATAAATCCTTCCATCTTTCATTTTTAATTTCAATAGACATATTTGGTAGTGTTTGGTACGCAAATATACCTAATGTTAGCGCATTTTGTCCAAATTTGAAATTGATATTTGCTGAATAAAAATAAAATTAACATTAGGTAAATGTAATATTTTGATCATGTATAAAATATTTTATTAGGATATTAGTCTCATTGCTTTTTCATGTTTTTAAATAGTAATTTAGACTCTATAGTATTTTTAAAAATTATTTTACATCGGTTAGAAGTCGCTTTTGTAAAAATTTGCATACAATAGAAATTTGAATATATTCCTTAGATTTGCAGCATGAATAAATCGAGTAAGAAAAGCGTTAAAACTGAGCCGAAAAGACCAGTTGAAGTATATTTCGAAGAATTGGATAAGCAAATTTTAGGATCAAAGCTAGGCTATACCTTTTTTATGACGTTGGCATTTTTTGGAGTTATGGGATTGGTGTGGATGATACCGTTTCCACAGTTAGATTTCTTACAAAAGATGAATGCGCAAACATTTTTAAACTGGGGATCTTTTTATATTGCAATCATTATTTATCTCTATCTCAAATTGGCTCCAACCTTATCCTATGCCATGTTGTTTAGCATTGGAATTATGAGCTTTTTTATCGTACAGTTAGAATATGTAGAAAAAGATGGAGGTCCTGCGGTGTATTTGGTTAGCGCAATCATAGCTTTTGTAGGATTGTTAGGTTTGTGGTTTATGGGCAAAAAAGAAAAAGAATTTTCAGGGAAGATGTTTTGGCAACTTTTAACGCTCGGTCCGATTTGGTTATGGTCAAAAGTTTTTGATAAACTTAAGCTAAAATATTAATCTTTATATAAACATTGTAATCCCGAAAAGCAAAATATTCGGGATTTTTTATATTTTGTGATAAGTAAAACTAGAAAAATAATGAGTTTATATAATTATCCACTTCATTTTAAATTTAAAATCACCACCTTCTCGAACGATTTCGAAGCAACAGATGCTTTAGGAAATACTATTTTTTATGTTCGGGAAAAGATATTGATTTGGAGAGATCAAATGAAAGTGTATAGTGATTCTTCAAAATCAGAATTGCTCTATGAGATCAAGTCTAATAAACTTATTGATTTTCAGCAGACATTTACTATTACCAATCCACAAGGAAATATAATAGGAAAAGTAAGACGCAAAAGCATTCGTTCTTTATGGAAATCAACGTTCAAATTAATGGATACTTACGACAACCATGATCATACTATACAAGAGAAGAATGCCTTCGTAAAACTATGGGATGGGATTTTTGGCGAAATTCCAATTATAGGAATGCTTTCTGGTTATGTCTTTAATCCATCCTATATACTTTCTGCAAACGAAGGGGAAGAGCTTTTTGAGTTAAACAAAGAACCTTCTTTTTTCGGGAGAAAGTTTACCGTACATAAGATCACAGAAAAAGAAGTCAACGAAGAAAGGATGGTATTAAGCTTAGCATTGATGGTATTAAATGAACGAAGTAGGGGATAGCGAATTATATAAATTGTTATTTCGACGATAGGAGTAATCAAAAAATTAGAGGTTAATAATTACGTCATTTCTAATGAAGAAGAACGAAATGAGAAATCTCATCTATTATGACTTCTTTCCGAAACAACGCATCACTGTTATTTACTTTAGTGAAATCTTCATTTCGTGAATAATACTAATTAGCACCTAAAGTGCGACTAGAAGAATATTATTTATGCGAATTAGGGAAGATTATTGGTTATTCCAATTTGTTATAGCTTGCTCTAATGCAGGGTGCGCTTTAATCAATAAGTCTGTCAAATCATCATCATTTAGCTTTTCATTTTGATTCATTAGTATATCCCACATTTTTTTCATCACATCTTTACCACCCAAATCATAAATTTCTGCTGCTAAAACATGGAAACGACACTGATACCAACCATAATTGTCAGGATGTTTTGTGGCAATTTCGTTATAATACTTCTCAAAATCTTCGAGTGTGTTGTATTTTAGTCTTTCCGCAGGAAATGATTGTATCGCAACCTGTGGAAATACAGTGAGATATGGAAGTTGGGCGGGATTTTTCTCGGCAAGATAAGTGTGAAACAAAACATTGCAGAAGGTTTCATTGAGCCAAGTACGTTGTTTGAGCATTCCTGCGGCATGTTGAAAAGCGTGGCCTAGCTCATGTACAGCAAGTAAATCAAAAAAATCGGTAAGCGCTATTTCTCCATTTTTATCTGTGTAAGTTTCTTTCAATATGGTCGCAAGTTCGTTCGGGATTTTATCAATAAAAGGAGCGTTTCTTTCCAAAAGTCGTTATTTTCTGCAGCTACGACTAGTCTTCCATCGGGAAGAAAGTGTGGAATTCCATAAATAGCATTTGGATGAGCATATGTTTTCCAATCCGCAGGAGACAGAACAAATAACGTGTAATCGGCTTTCACGTTAAATTCGCTTTGAAAAAAATGTTCAGCTTTAGCGACATTATCTAAAATCTTAATAGCCCTTTCTTTGGCGTCGGAACTATAATATACTTTTGAATCATCTAGCTGATGAAGGTTCGCATAGGTTTGACCAAATGTTGTGTTGACAAGCATTAAAAGTATTAGGATCGAGAGATGCTGTTTCATAACCGTGAAGTTTTCGTCATTCGTGGCTCATCTACAATTTCAAAGCCATATAATCGCAATTTTTCAGTTAATTCATTAAATAAATTCGAAGGTTTCATTAATAATCTTATTTACTCATTGTTTATAGATTTGAGAAGTTGCTGTAATTCTTCAATCTTATCTTTTGCTCTTTGAATACCTTCATTTGCAATTGATGTTGCTATCTCTTTGTTATCCATAACATTCCATTCGAAACAAGCAGCTTCTAAGTAAGTTTCTAAATTATAATTCTGTACTTTTAGAAAGCTGAGAAATAAGTTTTTAATGTCAGTTAATTCAAATTTTTCATAAATGTTTTTATCATTTGAAAGTTGAAGTAGATTGGCAAATTCAGTACCCAAGGCAACATTGAAACTTGTTTGGTTTAAAAAGTCAACATACGCTGGAATTATGGTATCTACTTGTTCGTAATCATGACCTTTGGACTCCAAAAAGCAGAGAATAATCTCGTTCTGTTTAATAAATTTGTCAATAAGATTTTTCAAACTAATAGGTTTTTAAGTGTAGTAAAACGAATATAGCTATTATAAAAATAAGAAAAATTGACTTAATATAAAGGGGTGATGAGGAAGAGAAAAGGATACTATATTAACTAAAAGAGCGACGAATCGCTCTTTTGGTTATTTTATAATTCGTTTAATCTTATTGGATTTCTTGATGAGCTTATGTAAGCCTTCGTAATCTTCTTTTTCTAGTTTATTGTGCAATTTCTGCAATTGTTTGATATGTTCTTCCAATACTTCCAATACATTTTCACGATTTTGCTTAAAAATAGGAGTCCACATATCAGGAGAAGATTTCGCTAGACGTACCGTAGATTCAAAACCCGAACCCGCCAATTCGAAAATACGTCCTTGTGATTTTTCTTTTTCCAAAACTGTCAAAGCCAAAGCAAATGAAGTTAAGTGCGAGATATGTGACACATAAGCCGTATGCATATCGTGCTCTTCAGCATTCATAAACAAAGATTTCATCTCCAGCGCATCAGTCAACGCATCTGCCAAATCAAATGCATCTTCGTCAGATTTGAATGCTTCTACATAGACCATGTTTTTTTCTTTGAACAAACCTGCTACAGCTGCTTCTGGACCCGAATATTCGGTACCTGCCATTGGATGGGCTGCCACATAGCGTCCACGTTTAGGATGATCCGCTATTTTTTGTAAGATATTAATCTTTGTTGACCCCATGTCAATGATAACTTGGTCCGTGATTTTGTCCAAGATATACGGTGTCAATTGCATAATCGCATCCACCGGAACGGTCAACACAATGATTTTACAAGAAGCAATGGCTTCATCCAAATCTTGAATCTCATCCACCAAACCTAATTGTATAGCTTTCTTTTGGTTGGCTTCATTCTTATCTACGCCAATGATTTTATCAGCGAATTTAGTTTCTTTTAGTCGGATAGCAACAGAACCACCTATCAAACCTATTCCGACAATAGCTACGTTCATATATTGTATTTTACTATTTTCTACCTAAATATTTCTTTAATGCGTGTGATTGCTTTTTCTAGAGTATCTTTATTAGCACATAAACTGATACGGATAAACTTTTCGCCAGCAGAACCAAAAATCCCACCAGGAGTAATGAAAACTTTAGCATCATACAAAATCTTATCACTTAGCTCGTACGAATCCTTATAATTTGAAGGAACTTTTGCCCAAACGAATAAACCTACTTGATTTAAATCATATTGGCAATTCAGTAAATCCATGATTTCAAAAACCTTTTTGCGACGTTGAGCGTATTCTTCGTTCAATTGAGTGTACCAAGATTTATCCAAACTCAAGGCTTTTGCGGCAGCTAATTGCAAAGGCAAAAACATACCCGAGTCCATATTGCTTTTGAACCGCAAAATCTCGCCAATTCGTGTTTCGTTAGCCACAAGCATACCGACACGCCAGCCTGCCATATTCGAAGATTTACTCAACGAATTCAATTCTATCGCTACCTCTTTGGCACCTTCAATAGCCATAATACTTTTTGGCGAGTCATTCAGGATAAAGCTATATGGATTATCGTGACAGATGAGGATATTATATTTTTGACCAAAAGCAATTACCTTTTCAAAGAATTCTTTATTTGCCAATGCTCCGGTAGGCATGTGCGGGTAGTTAATCCACATCATTTTTACTTTAGACAAATTCAATTGTTCCAAAGCCTCAAAATCCACCAACCAATTGTTTTCTTGTGTCAATATATAAGGAACGGGCGTAGCTCCTGTGATACGCACCGCACTCGTATAAGCTGGATAGCCTGGGTTTGGAATCAATACTTCATCGCCTTCTTGCAAATAGGTCATGCAGATGTGTACAATTCCTTCTTTAGAACCTATTAATGGCAAAATCTCTGTATTTGCGTCTAGATTTACCGCGTAATATCGCGCATACCAATCTGCCATGGCTTGACGAAGGGCAGGAGCTCCTTTGTAATTTTGGTAACCATGTGTGTTGCTAAGCGCAGCTTGCTCGCTCAAAACTTTTACTACTTCAGGGTGAGGTGGCAAATCAGGGCTTCCGATTCCCAGATTTATAACCTGATCACCTGCTTTATTCATCTCATCGATTTCTCTTAATTTCTTTGAAAAGTAGTATTCTTCGGTATGTTGTAATCTTTTCGCTACTTGAATTTCCATCAAAATAAATATTTGGTGTTAAATTTATAAAAACTTAATCGGTTTGTTGAACTATTAAAGCATAAAAGTCTATATTTTTTGTATACTTTCATTTTATCACTGCTATGCAACAATTTGAACGTAAATTTCGATGTGCAATTAATTGACCGTCATTTTTACTACTTTTGCTTATTGAGAATTATTGAATGAAAACATATTTTAGATTATTATCCTTTGCAAAGCCTATTGAGAAATATGCTATACCTTATATTATTTGTACATTAATAACTGTTGTTTTCGGGACATTAAACTTAGCCTTATTAGTACCATTATTACAAGTTTTATTTAAAGGCACAGGGGATGTAAACATCAAAGCACCAAGTATTGTAGAGAAACCAGGAAGTTGGTTAGATTTTGGGGATTGGTTTACCTATCATGCTGATAGATTGTATTACGATTTAGGACCTTACGAGGCGTTGAAATATGTCTGTGTAGTAATTATTGTTTCAGTTTTCATTAGTAATTTATTCCGTTACCTTTCGCAGCGTATCATGGAAAACTTACGCATTCATACTTTGTTGAATCTTCGCAAAGCAGTGTTTGATAATGTGATGAATCTGCATGTAGGCTATTTTTCTAATCAACGTAAGGGTGATATTATTTCCAAAATTGCATCAGATGTTCAGGTTGTACAGTTTTCTGTTACAGGAACTTTGCAAGTTGTGTTTAAAGAGCCACTTCAGTTAATTGCTTATGTTGTTGTTTTGTTTTCCTTATCGACAAAACTAACTTTATTCTCCATGTTAGTAATTCCGGTGTCGGCTTTTGTTATTTCAAGAATTGTGAAAAAACTTAAATCACAGGCTAAGGAAGGACAGGAGTCTTATGGCAAAATGATATCAAATTTGGATGAAGCTTTATCTGGTGTCAAAATCATTAAGGCATTCAATGCATCCAATTTTATAAAAAATAGATTTAACAGAGAAAGTGAAAACTATTCGAAGATAATGCGAAGAATGGTTCGCCGTCAGCAAATGGGTTCCCCAGTCTCAGAGCTTTTAGGGGTTGTGATGGTAGCTATTATTTTATTGTACGGTGGTAGTTTGGTATTGAGTGGTGAAGGTGATTTGACTGCTTCACAATTTATCGGTTACATTGCGATATTTTCTCAGGTGATGCGTCCCGCAAAAGCCTTGACAGATTCCTTCTCAAATGTGCATAATGGTATTGCGGCAGGTGAGCGTGTGTTAGAGCTTATCGATGAACAAAATAAAGTGAAAGATGCCCCAAATGCCGAGATGATTTCATCGTTCGAATCAAGTGTGGTATTTGATGAGGTACAATTCTCCTACGGCGAAAAAGAGGTATTAAAGAATATTAATCTTGAGATTAAAAAAGGTCAGACAGTAGCCTTAGTTGGTCCTTCAGGTGGTGGTAAATCTACTTTAGTGGATTTGATTCCGCGTTTTATGGACGTGACGGGAGGAGAGATTCTTTTTGATGGTAAGAATATTAAGACCTTGAATCAAGATTCTTTGCGTGCTTTGATTGGTACGGTAAATCAAGAATCTATTCTGTTTAACGATACTATTTTCAATAATATTGCTTTTGCAAATGTGGATGCAACACAAGAAGAAGTAGAAGCGGCTGCAAAGATTGCAAATGCGCACGAATTTATCTTGCAAACTCCAGAAGGTTATCAAACTAATATTGGTGATCGCGGTGCCAAACTTTCGGGTGGTCAGCGTCAACGTATTTGTATTGCACGTGCCGTATTGAAAAATCCTCCAATTATGTTGTTGGATGAAGCAACTTCGGCTTTAGATACAGAATCCGAAAGATTGGTTCAGGATGCGTTGTACAAGTTAATGGAGAATAGAACTACTGTAGTGATTGCACACCGTTTGAGTACGATTCAGAATGCAGATAAAATTGTGGTTTTGGAAGCAGGAAGAATTGTAGAAGTAGGTTCGCACGCTGAATTAGTTAATCAAAATGGACTATATAAACGATTAATTGACATGCAACAATTTGTTGAAGCTTAATAAAGTGTTTGGCAATAAAATTGTATTTGTTTTTAATATATTTGAGTAAGAAGGGAGTAATATATGAATGCTGAGAAAAAGCTAACCTTTTTAATAAATAATCCGAATTTGGATGTTGATTTGAAAAGGATAGCTGAGAAGGTACTAGCAGAAGAGCGTATCACATTTGACGAAGGCGTAGTTTTATACGAAAAGGGAGACCTGAATTACCTAGGTGTTCTCGCTAACTATATACGTGAGAAAAAGCACGGCGACTATACATATTTTAACCGCAATTTTCATATCGAACCTACTAATGTATGTGTATACGATTGTAAATTCTGTTCGTACTCACGTATGATAAAACAGCGTGAGGAAGGATGGGAAATGGATGTAGACGCGATGTTGGAAGTGGTTAAGAAGTATGATAATGAACCAGTCACGGAAGTTCATATCACGGGAGGTGTTGTACCTAAGCAAAACTTGGAGTTCTATGCAGAATTTTTCAAGCGTTGTAAGGAACACCGCCCTGATTTACATATCAAAGGATTAACACCTGTAGAATATTATTATATATTCAAAAAAGCTAAACTTTCGCATTATGATGGTTTGAAATATTTGAAAGAATGTGGTTTGGATTCTATGCCAGGAGGCGGAGCGGAGATTTTTCATCCTGAGATTCGAGAACAAATTGCCCATGATAAATGTACAGCTGAACAATGGTTGGATATTCATGAGCAAGCGCATAAATTAGGTATGCATACCAATGCAACAATGCTTTATGGCCATATTGAGCAATATTGGCATCGTGTAGATCATATGGAACGTTTGCGTCAATTACAAGACAAAACAGGAGGTTTTCAAACTTTTATTCCATTAAAATTCAGAAATAAAGACAATCAAATGGGACATGTGCCTGAGGTTACAGTTATAGAAGATTTAAGAAATTATGCTATAGCTCGTATTTATATGGATAACTTCCCCCATATTAAAGCGTATTGGGCGATGATTTCACGCGATACCGCACAATTGTCTTTAGCGTATGGAGTGGATGATATTGACGGAACATTGGATGATACTACTAAGATTTATTCGATGGCTGGAGCAGAAGAACAAACTCCTGCAATGAGTACACAAGAATTGGTTGAATTAATTAAAAATGTAGGAAGACATCCTATTGAACGTGACACCTTGTATAATGTGGTTACGGATTATAAGGATGTTGTTTTTGAAGAAGACAAGTCAAAGAAATATTACGCTTTGCCTGTCGTAAACTAAACAAACTATTCTAGTGAAGAAGACTTTTTACTTTATAAGACACGGGCAGACAGATCTTAACCTCAAAGGGATTGTTCAGGGAAGAGGAGTTAATACTTCTTTAAATGAGAATGGCAGAAAGCAAGCGGATGCTTTTTTTAATGCTTACAAACACATTCCTTTTGATAAAATATATACTTCTACATTAGTTCGTACGCATCAAACTATCGAACGTTTTGAATTGGAATTAGGCATCCCTAAGGAACAGTTGGATGGTTTGGATGAGATAAGCTGGGGGATATATGAAGGGCAGGTGCAAGATGAAACAATCATGAAAGGTTTTGAGCAGCTTGTGAACTCTTGGCGAAATAATGATTTGGATGTTCATATCGAAAACGGGGAATCGCCAAATCAATTGGTGAAACGTCAAAAGGAAGCCGTTGATTATATGTTGAGTAAAAAGGAGGAAAGAACGGTATTGGTTTGTATGCATGGAAGAGCGTTGCGCATCATGTTATGTCATTTGACGGATACGCCAGTGACGATGATGGACGATTTTCCTCATACTAATACTTCTTTGTATGTACTAGAATACGAGAATAAAAAATTTAAAATCATAGATCACTATAATACAGCACATTTAGAGGGGTTGGAATGGGAAAAATAAAAGTTTCAGCGGTAAGTTATACCAATACTTTACCGTTCTTACAAGGAATAAAAGCTTCTCAAAAGCTTTTAGAACAAATTGATTTAAGTGTAGATGTTCCTGCAGAATGTGCTAGAAAAGTAATACATCACGAAGCTGACTTAGGGATTATTCCGGTAGCTGCATTATCCAAAATGTCAGAATATCACATTGTAACAGATTTTTGTATAGGATCTGACGGTCCGGTGGATTCTGTATTTATCTTTTCTTCTAAACCTATTGAAGAAATTGAAAGCTTACGATTAGACCATCAGTCCAGAACATCCAATGGTTTAGCAAGGATTCTTTTAAAACATTATTGGAAGCGAGAAGTCTCAGTGACCATGGAAGGTGTGGCTGATGCCTATGTATTAATAGGAGACCGTACGTTTGGACAAAAGGAAACTGTACCTTATGTGTATGATTTAGGTGAAATTTGGAAACAATTTACGGGATTACCTTTTGCATATGCGGTTTGGGTTTCGAACAAAAAGCTTTCCGAAGACTTTGTTCATGATTTTAATGCCGCATTAAAAGATGGAGTTTCTCATCCTAAGGATGTAATTCCTGGCTTAAAAGCATATCCAAACTTTGACTATGAAGAATATCTTACGGCTTATTTGGATTTCAATTTGGATGATGACAAAAGAGAAGCAATTTCTAAATATTTGGAATTATATAAAGGCTTAGAAGAAATAGATTTTAAATGTGTATAACCTTTAAAATCTTCTTGTATGTTGCGCCCGGCATGTGCGTGAACTCTAGGGTGTAAGTCCCGAACGTGCCTTGATAGTGGGAAACGTTAACTTAAGGCAAGGGTGTCCTTCGCGAGGGGGAATCTGAAGGAAGCCGGCGGTAAATCTCTGGCCTGACGCACATAAACAGATGAGGCCAAAAGCGTAATGGCCCCATTTAAAATCACAGCATTTTTACTAAAATTCCATTTACCGAACATGTCGAGCATTTCTGGTTTAGCCATCAACATGTTCCAGCCATGTTTTATTCCGAGAAACACAGCAACGAGTATCAAAGCGGAATTTATTAATTTAAGTATCATAAGAATAATTGGTAGTAATAGTTTAGTGTAAAACTAATAAATTTACGCTAAACTAAAATTTGTTACACGCTATCTTGTCGTATAACCTCCGTTTGCGAAGATTGTCTGTCCAGTGATCCACCATCCATCTGTTACTAAGAATTCTACTAAAGGAGCAATGTCTTTAATGTCAGTCAATCCACCCAAAGCTGAGGCTGATTTGTGATAAGCCACTGCTTCTGGTGTTTCTTGCCCATAGAAGAAAGGGGTATCCATTGGTCCCGGAGCAACACCCGTAACTGAAATTCCTCTTTCCCCAAACTCTTTTGATGCCATTCGGGTAAAATGCTCTACTGGAGCTTTTGCTCCTGCATAAGTAGAGTATAATCCAGTATAAGCTGCTAATAGTGAAGTAACTATGGTACAGATTTTACCGTTATCATTTAGATTTTTACCTGCTTCTTGAATGAAGAAGTACGCTACCTTAGAGTTAATATCAAACATCGCGTCATACTCTGCCTCAGTTGTATCTAAAAAAGGCTTTTTCAAAATCATACCTACCGTATTAATTGCGATATCAATACCAACAAATTTCGCTTTCGTCTCAGCAAAAAGATTGGTGATGTTCACTACTTTAGTTAAATCAGCTTGGAACAAGAACGCTTCACCACCACTAACTTGAATGTCAGCTAAAGTTTGTTCTGCATCCACTTTACTTGAATCGCTATTGTAGTGAATTGCAATTTTAGCTCCTTTTCCTGCTAAATTTCGACTTAATAAACCTCCTAAATTTTTAGCACCACCAGCTATTAATACTACTTTTCCTTTTAAATCATTTCTTGCCATAATCTTTTATAATTTGATAAATATTACGACAAATATGACGCTCTAAAAGAAAAGAAATATGGTGAACTTTTAGGATTTTAAAGTTTATAGCAATTATAGGTTATCTAAATTGACTTCTGAACTGGCCGGGAGTTAATCCTGTAAATTTCTTGAAAAATTTGGAAAAATTGGAAGGATCGTAGGTTAGTTTTCTAGCCACACCTGCGATGGTGTTGGACTCCTCTGAAAGAAGTGATTTAGCCACTTCAATTATTTTTAAATCATAGAAATGACAGGGATGATGTCCAGTTTCTTTTTGTACTGTATCAGTCAAATGAGTGTGAGAAACGTATAGTCTATCGGCTATTTGGTTGATTTCTAAAAAATCTTCTTCCACATGGTTAACTACATTTTGAATATGCTCATCCAAAAAATCTAAATATCGATTTACTAATAATTTAGAAATTGATGTTGACATGAATAACTATTTTAGAATAATAATATCTTTATGTGCCAACAAATTCTTATAGGTTATTTTATCCTCATTCATCAAGAAATATTTGTGTGTAGGAGCAGGAATCACCGCTTTGATTTCTTTATTACCGAGTGGTATGAAAAATAAAGCACCTTGCTCAATCATTTTTTCATCTATGAGGAGCGTGTATTTGGTGATGTTGTTGTCCAAAAGCTTTAGTGCTTTCAATTTATCTTGTATAATCTGAATATTCATATCTCTACCTATTTCGCTTCATGAAAAACGAATATAGGTATTTCTGCGTGAAAAGTAAGTTTTGTAGATAAGCTGGTACTTATTAATCTATCGAAAAAGTTTCGGTTACGACGAATTATGGCTAATACATCAATATCGTTATCCAAAATAAACCGAGTTATGGTTTCCTCCACTGTATTTTCCTTTTCCAGGAAAACAAAATCCAATTCTTTGTCTTCAAAGATTTTGTTCCAATTTTCAGCATTCAATAATACATCAGAAGGATGATTAGAATCATTTTGTACGTTTACACAATAAACTTTAGCATTAACTAAAGAACTTATTTCTACAATTTGTGTCAATGCAGGTAAGTCTTTTTCTTTAAATAAAGTTGTAAATCCAATTTTCCGAATAGGATTGTATTTAGCTTGTAATGGTATAGCTAAAACTGGTAATGTAACATTACGAATTACTGTAGTGGTATTGCTTCCCATAAATTCACCATTGAATCCCGAAACGCCGTGAACTCCCATTACAATAAGACTTATTTCAGTCTCGGAAATAACATTTTTTACACTACCCAACACTGTTCCGTGCTCAAATATAAAGTGTACATTATCTGTATGAATGTTTTCGTTGGCAGCGAGCTGAAATAATTCTTTGTTTTTTCGTTGTCCATATTCATACCGTGACTTTTCTATTTCTTGGTATACGGTGCTCAGCATATCGGGTTGGCCAGCGTGTACAGAAGATAATACAGGGGGTATATAGGAAAATAAAACATAAAGTTTTACTCCAAATTTATTGGCGAGGTTCAATGCATAAAAGAAAGCATTGTTTGCATGTTCAGAATAATCTGTAGGCAATAGTATGTTTTTCATAACTCCTCCTTTCTATTAAATTTAAGCATTTATTGCCTTCAAATCAACTCCCAAAACTTTAAAAATTTATTTTTAAATAAGATGTAGCATATTCAATTTTTTAACCGTTATACCCACATAATGACATAGATTCGTGGTTATCAATAATAATTCTTTAACTTTAGAACTAGAAAATAGACCAAGTTCATATACAAGAGTGAGTATAGTTTCCAGATATTTCAAAAGAAATAGTCCACTGACCTTGAAGTCAGCTCTGGAGGATTGTCTCGCACACCAAACCGAACGCAGTCAATCATTTTTGTATAAACGTTTCTACGGATATATGATGGCTGTGTCTTTGCGCTATGTCAAAAATGAAATGGAAGCTGAAGATATCGTCAATGAGAGCTTCGTTAAAATTTTCAGAAAGTTATCTAATTTCGAGATTCTAGAAGATGAGAGTGCTTTAGAGAAATCTTTTAAAGGTTGGATAGCGCGTATTACTGTAAATACATCTATCGATAAACTTCGTGCACAAAAAGTTACATTAGATATTGATGATATCAATGAACTAGAAATAGAAAATAATAGCGTCGCTATCTCAAGTAATTTGGAGGTTAATGATATTCTGAAGTTACTGAATAAATTACCTGAAATTCAACGGATGATTTTTAATCTGTATGAGATTGAAGGTTATTCGCACGATGAAATCAGTAAGCAGTTGAACATTCCTGATAGTACATGTAGAACTTATCTCACTCGTGCAAAGTCAAGATTGAGAATGTTGTATCAAGAACAATTTGAAATGTTGAACAAAATAAAAGTTGGTTAATATCTACATATATGAATAATAAAGATTTAATAGAAGATATTAAGGCTAAATTGAAAGCTTCTCAAGAACTTCCTTATCGTGAGGGGGCATGGGAAAGATTTGCAGCGCAGCAAGGGAATGTTACGAATGCTTCAGGTGTCAAGGTTTTGCCTTTTAGAAGGCTTGCCTCTATAGCGGCCGCAGGTATTATGATATTGGGTGTTTCATTGTATTTGTATCAAACGCAAAATTCTTCTTCACCGCTCTCGATCGATACTCAAATAGCTTCTTCGAATAGCTTGGAAGTAAATTCACCTTCTAAGCGAAAAGATAAAAATCAAATTGAATCCGAATCTCGAATAGCTGATGCGTCTACTTACACGATTAATCAAATGGCGTCCGTTCCAACTTCTAATAAGTCAATAGAAACGAAAATCACACACATTTCTAGCATAGAAGGGATAAATCAATCTAATTTATTAGTGAGTCAATTGAATGAAAATTCTGTGGATCAATTGAATACTATAACAATAGAAACATTACCTTACAAACCCCTTAATGACCAAAGGCCATCTACAAGTGTTGTGAATCCTTCGGTCTCTGCTATGGCTCATCAAGTGACAAATATAGGCTTAAAGACAGATGGAAGCAACTTAAAGAAATCTAGCAAAATGTCACTGGGGGACAAATTCCAACTTGGCTTATATGTATCTCCTCATCGTACATCTGATAAGTTTGATGTAGGTGCTGGTATCTTAGTTTCTTATGCATTAACAAATAAAATAAGCTTACGTACAGGAACATCTTATAATTCGTATTCGGTCGGTGTCATGAAGGATCCTATGGAAATGTCAAATGCCGAAATGATTAATATGGAAGGTGCATCTAACAACTCCCTGATAACGGAGAATGCCTATGCAAGTAAACAGCAAATGATTTTGCCGAATGTCAATGCCGTAATGGGAAAAGTTGAAGCTTTAGAGATTCCGTTAGATATTACGTATAATTTCAATAAGGGTTTTTATTCTTCTGCTGGAATTTCGTATTCTGCTATTATTTATCAACAACGGGAAGCACAATATATTGAAAATGCTGGTGTAATATCTCTTCAAGATAAAGCTTCGCTTATACCTAGTGCTGCTCAAAGTTTGAATAAAGCAGAAGTGAAGACGGTAAAATCAGTTCAAGACAATGTAAATCCAAATGGATTTAATGGTTTTGCTAATTTTTCAATAGGTAAAAAAGTGAATATCAACAATAAAATGTCTTTATCACTCGAACCGTTTGTGAAAGTACCATTAGGACAATTCCGTAAATCCGATTTAGATTATACCAATAGCGGTATAAAGATTATTACAACTTTTTAGCAGAGATTAACAATTATATTAGATCAATACGAACCCAGCCCATACCTGCAGCAATAGCACCTTGGACACCTGGATCTCCATCTTCAAAAACTAAGCATTTTTGCGGGTCTACACCTAATTGTTCAGCGCACAGAAGAAACGGTTCTGGTGAAGGTTTACCATTTTTTGTATCACCTGCACATACCATCGCTTCATATTTACCCGTAACATTGATTACCTGCAAAGTAATGTTTAGAGTTGAACGACTTCCTCCTGAGACAATACCAATTTTCTTTTTACCTACATTTTCAAAAAGAACTTGTCGTACGTATTCTACGGGTTCTGTTTGTTGAATAAATTCTTCAATAAAAATTTGAGATTTACGTTTCGAATAGGCTTCCACGTCAAATTCCACATTATATCTTTTGCACACCTCACGTGCAACTGCTATGGTAGGCCAGCCAGCTGTTTCATCAATTAAATCGGGATCTAGGTCTACACCATACTCTTTTGAAACCGCAACGTAAGCGGCTTTGTGTGCATGTATATTGTCTGCTAATGTTCCATCTACATCAAATAATAAAGCTTCATAAGGTTCAGCAATAGTTTGTAGTTTATGGAATTTGTCTTGTATAGTCATTTAATAGTTTAGGTAATAGCTGTAAACAAATAATGGCTGTAAATATACAGCCATTATTTTATTTTTTTAAAGATTTACGTCGTTGTTTCTCTTTTATGATTAAGCTCAATTCTCTGCCCGTTTGCCCTGCTGCGGAAGTGTTTTCTTGTGCCCGTCGGAACAAATAAGGCATTACAGCTTTTACAGGACCATATGGCATATATTTCGCAACATTGTATCCTGCTGCACCCAGATTGAAAGATAAATTATCAGACATACCTAACAATTGTGCAAAGAAAACATGTGGATGATTATGTGGAATGCCGCGTTTGTCCATTTCTGTAGCCAATAGCATACTGCTTTGATCATTATGGGTGCCAGCCATAAAACCTATACGGTCAATATTATCAAGACAGAATAAGATAGCTTCATTGTAATCAGTATCTGCCGATTGTTTGTTCGGTTGAATAGGAGATGGGTAGCCCTTTTCAGCTGCTCTCTCGCGCTCAATTTCCATATAAGCACCACGTACGATTTTAGCACCCAAAAAGAAACCTTGTTGTCTAGCATATGCCAAATCCACTTTTAGCGAAGCTAATTTATCGTGTCTGTATAATTGATATGTGTTGTAAACTATAGGTCTTTCTTTGTTGTATCGCTCCATTAATTCTCTTGCGATGTCATCAATTGTATCTTGTATCCAAGAATGCTCAGCATCTACTAACACCGGAATTCCAGCTTCATAACAAGCTTTACAAATCGCATCACAACGTTCTAACAACTTGGTAAATTCAGCCTTTTCAGCGTCAGATAATGTTTCTTTAGCATCGATTTTAGCTAATAAATCAAATCTTCCTACACCTGTAGGTTTAAACACACAAAAAGAAATTAATTTATTTGTCTTAGCATAGGCCACACTTTCTAATACTTCTTGACAACACGCATCAAAACTCTCTTCGGATTCTTCGCCTTCTACAGAATAATCCAAAATAGTCGTAACATTACCTTTGCCTAGTTCGGCAATCGCAGGAGCACAGCCTTGAATCGTTTCGCCACCACAAAATTGTTTGTAGATTGTATTTCTAATAATTCCCTGAATAGGTAGACCAATATTTAAGGAAAAACTAGTGATAGGCGTTCCGATTTTGATGAGTGTATTTGAAGCGACCATCTTAAAAAGCCAGTATGCTCTTTCTAAGTCTTTATCACTTTTATTTTTAAATGCTATCTCTGTATTTTCAAAATTCAATAAGGTATTTTGCAAGGCCATCTTCTATAATTCTTATACAAACAAAAGTAGACTATAATTAATATATTTTGAACTTTTTAAGTCGATATGGATAGAATTGGTATATTTTTGGTGTATTTTTGTTTATGCAAACATTCAATTTAGAAGGAGAATTTATTCCCATGATTCAATTGCTCAAAGCTTTGAATTGGGTAGAGCACGGCGGGATGGCTCAGCGTATGGTCGATGAAGGTTTAGTGAAATATAACGGCGAAGTAGATTATCGTAAAAGATTAAAAGTGCGTAAGGGTGATATCGTTGAATTTGAAGGCATGAAAGTCCAAATCATCTAATATTTTTCTATCTTTAACCCGTATAATATCAACTCATAAAATAAGATCATGCAACCAATCCAAAGTTTAGGATACAACGTATATTTCGAAGAAAATTTAGAATCACTTTTACCATTTATTGAAGCACGCGGATACTCGCAAATTTTGGTTTTGGTAGACAGAAATACCAATGATAATTGTTTACCTGTATTACAAAATGCAATTCCTGATTTAATCCACTATGATATTATAGAAGTTGATCCAGGAGAGGAAAACAAAAATATTGATTTCTGTATAGGAGTATGGAAAACAATGTTGGATTTTGGCGCTGATCGCAAAGCTTTGATGATTAATCTTGGAGGTGGAGTGGTAACTGATATGGGTGGATTTGCTGCATCAACATTCAAAAGAGGTATTGATTTTATTCAAATCCCAACTACATTATTGTCTCAAGTGGATGCTTCAGTTGGAGGTAAGACGGGAATTGATTTAGATAACGTTAAAAATATCATCGGAACATTTACCCAACCTCAAGCTGTTTTTATAAGTACAGAATTTTTAAAAACACTAGATGAACGCCAGTTAGTTTCAGGTTTTGCAGAAATTATTAAACATGGATTGATTCAAGATAAAGATTTGTATGAGACGTGTAAATCTGTCGATATAAATAATGTACCAGCAGATTTGATTTATAAATCTGTTCAGATCAAGAATAATGTAATCACACAGGATCCTACAGAAAAAGGTTTACGTAAGATTTTGAACTTCGGTCACACTATTGGTCATGCCATTGAAGGTTACTCTTTGTACAACGATGCAAATCCATTATTGCATGGTGAAGCGATTGCAATAGGAATGATTTGTGAGGCTTGGCTGTCTTATAAATTCACAGGCTTAGCGGAAGAATCATTAAATGATATAACGAATACATTTCTTTCCAAATATCCACAATACGTTTATTCAGCAGAGTTGTATGATTCATTCTTAGAACTGATGAAAAATGATAAAAAGAATGAAGACAATAAGATTGGTTTTGCTTTATTAAAAGAAATAGGTAACTGTACTTATAACGTATATATAGAAGAACAAGATATTAAATCTGCTCTAGATTATTATATTGAAGAAGCCCAATTATATTATAAATTATAAACCATAAAAATGAGAAAACTGTATTCATTAGTGCTAATTATGATGGCAACTATGACATTTGCTTCCGCTCAAAAGAGCAAATCTGTATTAATCTTTTCAAAGACCACGGGTTTTAGACATGAAAGTATTCCAAAAGGAGTTGAAACCGTGTCCAAGTTATTAGCGGATAATAACATTAATTACCTGCATACTGAAGACGCTGTGCATTTTCATGTTGACAGTTTGAAAAAATATGATGCGGTTATTTTTTTGAATACGACTGGTGATGTTCTGGATGAAACACAAAAACAGAATTTTCAACGTTTTATTCAATCAGGCAAAGGCTATGTTGGCATTCATGCAGCGTCTGATACAGAATACAATTGGCCATGGTATGGCGCATTAGTTGGAGGCTATTTTGTAAGTCACCCAGCTGTTCAAGAAGCCCATATTCAGGTGGAAAATCGAAAACATATTTCTACAAAACATCTTCCAAAAACCTGGGTTCATCGCGACGAATGGTATGATTTCAAGGATGTTAAACCTGGTCTTCATATATTAATGGCTTTGGATGAAACGTCTTATAAAGGTGGAAAAATGGGGAAATTCCATCCGATTGCTTGGTTTCAGGAGTACGACGGAGGAAGAGCTTTTTATACTGGTTTAGGTCACACAAATGAATCGTACGATTCTGAATTATTTCAAAAACATATAATAGGCGGAATCAAATACGCTTTGAAAATTAAATAGTCATAGACTTATTGTAATGTCTACAAAAAAAATTATTATAGCTTCTGCTTTACTTTTAAATGCGAATAAAGAATTATTAGTAGTACGCAAACACAAATCAAAATTTTATATGTTGCCAGGAGGGAAGGTAGAGCATAATGAGACTTATATTCAGACCTTACTTCGTGAAATAAAAGAGGAGCTTAATTTGGAGTTTAAAGAAACAGACTTCAAGTATTTGGGGCAGCACCAAACGGAGGCTGTTAACGAAGAAAACACCATAGTACAAGGAAACATATTTTTATTGCAAACAGCATTGGAATCACTTCCAATCGCCCACGCAGAACTTGCTGAGGTTAGATTTGTGAAGAAAGAAGAATATAAAGATTTACAATTGGCACATTTGCTGGAAGAATTTGCTTTACCAATCTGGTTGAAATTATAAATTTACATATACTTTAATAAATCTTGATAAGCATCACATTCTCATAATATTAAGAATGTGATGTTTTTTTATTGACTAGCATAAAAATATTAGGTAAATTACCTATATTTAGGTATTAACTTAAAAAAAAAATATAACCATTTTTGTAGCTATATATCTACCAAGAATTATTACCATATATGTTATTAGCTAAACATTTAGTGAAATTTAGGCTGGGATTACTATGCTGTAGTTTAATTTGTGCTCATTTCCATTATTCTCATGCACAAGCATCGACTTCCACTAAACACATTTCTCAAATCATTGAACCTTCACATCGTGATTTTTCGAACTCAAATTTTTCGGAATATGCTTACGAAAGTAAACGATTTCCACTAAAGCCTTTTTTATATGGTAAAAAAGAAGGAAAAGTAACGCTAAGTTTCAACGTAACACCTGCCGGACTTGTAAAAGATGCGCAAGTTGTCTACAGTTCCGATAGATCATATACGAAAGAGGCTTTTAAAATTCTGAGAGAAGCTGGAATGTGGAATCCTGGTATGAGAGATGGTATAACTACCAATATGAAATGTAAGCTAACGGTTACTTTTAAAGCTCCTTTGGCTACTGATGCTAATTTGAGACAAGCAAAAGTTATTCATGAAGGTAAGATTCTTCCTACAAATAAAATTTGGTATATAGCAGATGGAATTTATTTGGATCAAATCATGATTTTGGATCTTAAACAATCCCAAGCCTTATTAGGAAATGACACGAAACAACCCACGATTATTATAAAAGAGAATGAAGGTAATCGAATGTATTCCGAAGAAATTATATCAAAGCTAAATAATATTGACTCCAGCATCTTTAACCTATATATCAATGACCAAGAAGTTGATTTAAACACTTGGAAACAAGCTTTAAAATCTCAGCAACATAAAAATTTTTATATGGACGCTTCTTATATAAAAGCGTCTAGAATAAAAGCAAAGCTTGAAATTCAAAATAAACAATTTTAAAAACACAAATCTAATTTTCTAAATATGAACTTAAATTTCTTATAATTAAAATTGTAGAATATTTTCTACATTAGTT